>JAUIJO010000277.1 GCA_030431185.1 Gammaproteobacteria bacterium
CGCCAGCTGCCCGGGGCCTGGAGGAAGCCGGCCACGCCCAGGCCACTGGCCGCCGCGATGCCGGTGCGGGCGAAGTAGAGGTCGAGGATGAAGGCGCTCATGCCGAATGCGCCAAGCGGCACGAGGCCGATCTCGACCGTGCGCCCGGACAGCTTCTCGCACAGCAGCGACCCCACGCCGGTGCCGATCGAGAACAGCGCCAGCGCGAAGATGTAGAGCGTCGCGTCGCCGCCCAGGTGGACCTCCGCGTACGCCGGGAGCTGCGAGGTCAGCACCGTGCCGACGAACCAGAACCAGGACACGCCCAGCACGGCGTTGCGCACCGCCAGCTGCCGGCGCGCCAGGCGCAGCATGTGCAGCGACTCGGGGATCGGGTTCCAGTTGATCTTCAGGTCGGGCGCGCCGGCGTCCACGCGGGGGATCATCCGGCTGACGAGGTTGCCCGCCACCGCGAGCGCGATGATGGTGGCCCCCGCCGCCAGCGGTCCATGCACGCCGGCCAGCTTGAAGACGAGCCCGCCGACGATCATGCCGACCAGGATCGAGAGCGAGGTGCCCATTTCCACCAGGCCGTTGCCGCCGGTCAGCTCCTCGGGGCGCAGCACCGACGGCAGGATCGAATACTTCACCGGGCCGAACAGGGTCGATTGCATGCCCGTGCAGAACAGTGCGACCAACAGGACCGGCAGGCTCTGGAACCAGAAGCCGACGGCGGCGATCGACATGATCGCGATCTCCATGGCCGTGGTGATGCGGATGAGCCGCGATTTCTCCAGTTTCTCCGCCACCTGCCCGGCGATCGCCGAGAACAGGAAGTAGGGCAGGATGAAGATCGCCGGCGCCAGGCTGGCATAGAGCGCCTTGTCGTCGCTGCTCGCGCCCAGCCAGAACAGCATGCCGATGATGGCCTGCCGGTAGACGTTGTCGTTGAACGCGCCCAGCGACTGCACCAGGAAGAAGGGCAGGAAGCGTCGCTGCTTGAGCAGGCCGAACTGGCTGCGCGCGACCGGCAGGTCGGCGTGCGAGTCGGGGATCTGCGCTTCGTGCGGGAATGGGTCGGGCGTGTCCTGCGCCATGCGGGGTCCTCGGGGTTTCGCGGAAGTGTATCCGGAACCCGATCCGTCGCCGGCCTCCGGACGAAGGCCGGGCATCGATCCACATGGTCCTGTCGCATCGAAGGCGCGCTTGGAGGCTGTGTGCGGACCTCCGACTTCCGAACTCCGACGGATGCGCCTACCGTGGCCTCCCCGCGGACGGCGTGAAAAAAAAGGCCCCGCTTCGCTGCGGGGCCTTGTTCCGTGTTGCCGGGCGCGTTTCGGGTGCCCGGCCGTCAGTAGTCCTTCTGCACGTTGATCAGGACGCCCTCGTCGCGCTGGTCGTCGCTGCCCGCTTCGCTGCGGTACTCCATGCGCGTCGACCAGCCGTTGTCGCCTTCGAAGCCCAGGCCCACGCCGAACATGAAGCGCGAGCGATCGAACGCGCTGGGGGTCAGCGTGTAGAACGGGCCGCTGGCGAGATCGGCATACCGCACCAGGGCGTCGTCGCTGCCCTCCAGCTCGCGCTGGTATTCCACGCGGAACTGCGGCATCAACCAACCCGAGCTGATGCGGTTGCGATAGTCCAGCCGCAGGCCGATGTTGCCGGTCGCGCTGTCGATGTCCATGGCCTCGTAACGCAGCGCCATGAGCGGGTGGCCGGTCTCGCTGTAGCTGTCGAGCGAGCCGCGCGTGACGTCGAAACGCGCGTACGGGGTGAACTGCAGCGCGCCCTTCTGCACGTCGGTGCCCACCGACAGCGATCCGAACCACTGGTCGCCATCGCGCTGGCCACGCACCGTGCCCGACACCGCGGTCAGTTCGCGACGAAGGTCGAAGTCCAGCGTCTGGTAGCCCACCAGGCCGTCGACGAAGAAGCTGCGACCGGGGTGGTAGCTGGCGTAACCGACCAGGGTGTTCGCCCGGCCGTCAATGCGGCTGCCGATGTCGCCGATCTCGTTCTGGTCCCGACCGTAGCCCAGGCCGGCACCGAGCGTGAATGCCGGGCCGAGGTCATGGTCGAAGCCCACGCTGATGCCGTCGCTTTCGAAGCCGACCGAGGAACCGCCCATCCCGTCGAAGCTGCCCGACCGGATGGCGCCACCCACCCACGCACCGAAGCCGCGCGGGGCGTCCCCTGCTCCCAGCGCGCTGCTGTCGGCCGCGGGAGCCATGGCGTCCGGTGCGGGCGCGGGGGCGGGCAGCACGCACGGTGCCGACGGGTCGTTGCCGGGCGGCTGCATGCAGGTGCGATGCGCGACCACGCTGACGTTGCTGTCCACGCCAGCGCCACGACGTCCGCCATGGAGGCGCTCGAGGCGCTGCTGGAAGTTGTCGACCTGCGTGCGGGCGAAGCGACGCGACGACTGCACCTGCGCGTCGATGAGGCCGCGGACCTCCGGGTCCTGGCTCGGATCCGGACGGTCGATGGCCTGCAGGCTGTAGCGGCGTGCGCCGGTGAAGCCCAATGCGTCGGTCGCGGTGATCTCCACGTCGAAGGTGCCCGACTGCGTCGGCGCCCCGGACAAGGTGCCGTCGGCGGACAGTGCGAGGCCGGCCGGCAGTGCGCCGTCGGTGACGTCGAAGCGGTAGGGCGCCGTACCGCCGGCGGCGACGAGCGTGGCCTCGTAGGCGGTGCCGAACGTCGCTGCCGGCAACTCGCCGGGGTCCACGTTGATCGACGGTGCATCGATGGCCAGGGTGTACGCCTGGGTGAGGCTGGCGGCGGTCCCGGTGGTGCTGTCGGTGGTCGTCACGCTGAACTCGAACGCGCCGGCTTCGGTCGGCGTGCCCGTCAGGCGGCCGTCGTCCGCCAGGCTCAGGCCTGCGGGCAGGGTGCCGCTCGCCAGTGCATAGGCGTACGGCGCGATGCCGCCCTCGGTGGCGAAGGTCGTCGCGTATGCGACGCCCCCGGTACCGCCAGGCAAGGCGCCGGCGGCCGGCGTCATCGACAGCGCGGGTGCCTGGACGGTGAGGGTGAAGGCGCGGCTCAGCGTGGCCGGCGTGCCGGCGGTGCTGTCGGTGACGGTCACGCCCAGGGTGAAGGTGCCCGACTCGGTCACGCGTCCGCTCAGCAGGCCCGTCGCCGCATCGAAGACCAGGCCTTCGGGCAGGGTGCCGTCAAGGCGGAGGGTGTAGGGGGCGACGCCCCCGGCGGCGCTCAGCACCTGGCGGAAATCGCTACCTGCGATGGCGGCCTGGAGCGCGCCGGGGCTCAACGTCAGCGTCGGGACCGCGACGACCAGCGAATAGGCCCGCGAGGCGGTCTGGTCGTGGGCGTCGGTCGCGGTCACGGTCACGTCGAACGTGCCGGCCTCGGTCGGCGTGCCCGACAGCGTGTCGCCTGCCAGGCTCATGCCCGCCGGCAGGCTGCCGGCGG
>JAUIJO010000278.1 GCA_030431185.1 Gammaproteobacteria bacterium
GGCGACTCCAGCCCTTGCTGTGCATGCCGGTGTCGACCACCAGGCGCACCGCGCGCCACATGTCGTAGGCCAGCTGGCCCATGCGGTCGTAAGGGTCGTCGTAGAGCCCCATGTCGTAGCCGAGCCGCTCGGCGTACAGGCCCCAGCCCTCGCCGTAGGCGACAAAGTAGGCCACGCGGCGGAACATCGGCACGTCGGGCATTTCCATGCCCAGTGCGAACTGGAAATGGTGGCCGGGCACCGCCTCGTGGAGGCTCAGCGCCATCATTTCCCACTTCGGCCGGACCTCCGGCCGATAGAGATTGACGTAGTAGTAGCCCGCCCGGCTGCCGTCGACGGCGCCGGGCTGGTAGTACGCGGTGGTGGTGTCCGGGGCGATGTTGTCGGGGATCGGGCGCACGCCGTAGGGCAACCGCGGAATGGTCCGGAACACCTTCACCAGTTCCGGGTCGATGCGCTTGGCCACGTCGCGATAGCCGGCCAGCAGTGCCTCCGGGCTGTCGTGGAAGAACTCGGGCGCCGTGCGCAGGTGGGTGAAGAACTCCGCCAGGCTGCCCTTGAAACCGACCTCCTCGCGCACCTGCTCCATCTCGGCGCGGATGCGGGCGACTTCGTCCAGGCCGATGCGGTGTATCTCGTCGGCCGACAGGCCCGTCGTGGTGTAGTAACCGGCGAGGAAATCGTAGTAGGCCCGGCCATCGGGCAGGTCGGCGGCGGCGATCCCGCCACGGGTGCCCGGCAGGTACTCCTCCTCGAAGAACGTGGCGAAGCGCCGGTACGCGGGCACGACCTCCTCCGCGACCACGCGACGCGCGCGGGCCTGCAGGTCCGCGCGCGTGGGCCCGGGGATGCTGTCGGGCATCCGCTCGAAGGGCGCGTAGAAGGGGCTCCGCGCGGGATCGTCGACGACCTGGGCGGCGATCTGTGCAGGCACACGTGCCATCAGAACGCGGGGCGGCGTATTGCCCGCGGCCAGGCCTTCGCGCATCAGCGCCGTGGTCTGTTCCACCAGGGTCGGCACGCCCTCCAGCCGCGCGATCCAGTCCTCGTAGTCCTTCCGGGTCGAGAACGGCAGCACCTGGGCGATCTGTTCGGCGGTCTGCACGCCACCCCGCTGGCTGACCGGCCGCTGCCATTCCCGGAACGCCTGCCGCTCCACGGCACGGGCCTGCTGCCAGAGGAATACGTCGTAATTCAGGCGCTCGGCTTCACCGAGCCGCCCCGGGTCGACCTGCCGGAGGGTGGCGAGCACCTCGCGATCGTGGGCCTCGCGCCGCTCGATCGCGGCCAGGCTCTCGTCGGTCCAGCGGTCGTTGTAGCGCGCGTCGCCGTGGTAGCTGGCCGACTCGGGGGATTCACGCAGCCCCCGCTCCCATTCCGACGCGTACAGCCGGCGCAAGGCCTGCTCGGCTTCGTTGAGTGCGGGGGTGGCCGTCTCCGCGGCAACGACTGTCGTTGCCGGCGCGGACAGGCCGCCCGCCAGGGCGAGGCAAAGGGTCAAGGAACGGAACACGTCGTTTCTCCGGAGCTGCACCAGCCCCGGAGTCTAGCGTCGCAGCAGCGCCATCGCTGGCGCGCGGGCCTCAGGCACCCAGTTCGGGCAGGGCCTCGGTGGTGAAGCTCTCGCCACAACCGCAGGCTTCGGCCACGTTGGGATTGTGGAACACGAACTGCTCGCCCAGGCGCTGGTTGGACACATCGATGCGGGTGCCATCCACCAGAGGCAGGCTGGTGGCGTCGACGTAGATGCGCACGCCGTCCTGTTCGAAGACGGTGTCACCGGGCTTCTCGCCGACGGCCAGGTCGGCCACGTGCTGCCAACCCGAACAGCCGGTGCGGGTCACGCCAAAGCGCAGCCCGACCGCCGCATCGTCGGCGGCAAGGAAACGCTGGACGCGGGCAAGGGCGGCGGGGGCAAGCGTGACGGCCATGGGGAACTCCGTGGGAACATGTCGATTATAGGCCTTGCGGGCCACGTGGGCGGCCCCGCGGATCGCACGTTGTGTTGCAGTCATGCGCGTGGCCACGCCGGCCCTCGCCTGCATGGCCGCACACCCGGTAGACTTGGCTGCTTCCCATATCGGCCCGGAACGGCAAGGATTCAAGGCATGGCGGTGCTCAGCCCATGACGATCATCAGCGTTGAACACGCGCTCGCAGGCAAGCTGCCGGTCGGCGGCGAGGTCACCGTGCGCGGCTGGGTCCGCACCCGGCGCGATTCCAAGGCCGGACTGAGCTTCGTCAACGTCAGCGACGGTTCCTGCTTCGCGCCGATCCAGGTCGTCGCGCCCGCTTCGCTCGACAATTACGAATCCGAGGTCAAGCACCTGTCGGCGGGCTGTTCGGTCATCGCCACGGGCGAGCTGGTCCAGTCGCAGGGCAAGGGACAGGGCTTCGAGATCCAGGCCCGGTCGATCGAGGTGGTGGGCTGGGTCGAGGACCCGGAGACCTACCCGATCCAGCCCAAGGCGCACTCGCTGGAGTTCCTGCGCGAGGTCGCCCACCTGCGCCCGCGCACCAACCTGTTCGGTGCGGTGACCCGCATCCGCCACTGCCTGGCGCAGGCCGTGCACCGCTTCTTCCACGAGAACGGCTACTACTGGATCAGCACGCCGATCGTCACCACCTCGGATGCCGAGGGTGCCGGGCAGATGTTCCGGGTGTCGACCCTGGACATGGCGAACCTGCCGCGCGACGCGGCCGGCAAGGTGGACTTCAGCCGCGACTTCTTCGGCAAGGAGGCCTTCCTCACCGTGTCGGGCCAGCTCAACGTGGAGGGCTACTGCCTGGCGCTGAGCAAGGTCTATACCTTCGGCCCGACCTTCCGCGCCGAGAACAGCCACACCACCCGCCACCTGGCGGAGTTCTGGATGGTCGAACCGGAGATCGCCTTCGCCGACCTGGTGGAGAACGCGCGCGTCGCCGAGCAGTTCCTGAAGTACCTGTTCCGCGCCGTGCTCGACGAGCGCGGCGACGACATGGCCTTCATCGCCGAGCGCGTGCAGAAGGACGCGGTCACGCGGCTGGAGTCCTTCGTCAACGCGCCGTTCGAGCGCATCGAATACACCGACGCGGTGTCCTTGCTGCAGAAGTCCGGCCACAAGTTCGAGTTCCCGGTGGAATGGGGCCTGGACCTGCAGACCGAGCACGAGCGCTGGCTGACGGAGCAGCACGTCGGGCGCCCGGTGGTGGTCACCAATTACCCCGAGCACATCAAGGCCTTCTACATGCGCCTGAACGACGACGGCAGGACCGTCGCCGCGATGGACGTGCTGGCGCCCGGCATCGGCGAGATCATCGGCGGCGCGCAGCGCGAGGAACGCCTGGACGTGCTCGACGCGCGCATGGCCCAGTTCGGGCTGGATACCGAGCACTACGACTGGTACCGCGACTTCCGCCGCTACGGCAGCGTG
>JAUIJO010000022.1 GCA_030431185.1 Gammaproteobacteria bacterium
CTCCTTCCACTCCCCCGGTTCCCCCGCTCCATGGCTGCTCCCCTGCACATCGAAACCCGCGGTCGCGGTCCTTCACTGGCGCTCGTCCATGGCTGGGCCATGCATGGAGGCCTGTTCGGCCCCCTGGCCGATCGCCTCGCCAACCGTTACACCCTGCACCTGGTGGACCTGCCCGGGCATGGCCATTCGCGCGATGCCGATGCCCCGCTCGACCCCGCCATGCTGGCTCCGGAGCTGGTCTCGCGCGTGCCCGGCGCCGTCTGGCTGGGCTGGTCGCTGGGCGGGCAGTTCGCGCTGCGCGCCGCGCTCGACCACCCCGACGCGGTCCGCGGGCTGGTCATGGTCGCCGCCTCGCCGCGCTTCGTCAGCGGCGAAGGCTGGCCGCACGGGGTCGGGCCCCACCTGTTCCGGGACTTCGGCGACGCGCTGGAGCGCGATTTCCGCGGCACGCTGGAAGGCTTCCTCGCCCTGGAGGCGCTGGGCTCGGCCCACGCCCAGGAGGAGCTGCGCAAGCTGCGCTCGCAGGCGTTCGAACGCGGCGAACCCGCGCAACGCGCCCTGCTCGAGGGCCTGTCGCTGCTGGACCGGCTCGACCTGCGCGACGACTTGGCCGGGCTGCGCGTGCCCAGCCTCTGGATCAGCGGCAAGCGCGACCGGCTGGTGCCGGCCGGGGCGATGCCCGCGGCAGCCGCGCTGGCGCCCGGCGCACGCAGCCTGGTGATTCCGAACGCCGGCCACGCGCCTTTCCTCGCCGCCGCCGACACCGTCGCCGACGAGGTAGATGCCTTCATGCAGGCCCTGCCTCCCGGCGGGTCCGCCCCGGCATCCCCGGACCCGCACCCTGCCCCCGTCGGGGCCGGCCGCGCATGAGCGAGCTGTTCGACCACCGCCAGGTCCGGCGGGCCTTCTCGCGCTCGGCCGGACACTACGACGAGGCCGCCGCCCTGCAGCGCGAAGTCGGCGCGCGGCTGATGGAATCGCTGGATTACCTGGACGACCCCAACGTGCGGCTGGAACCCGCCTGCGTGGTCGACGTCGGCTGCGGTCCCGGCCACGCGGCCATCGACATGCAGCGCCGCTGGCCGAAGGCACGCGTGGTCGCGCTGGACCTCGCGCTTCCGATGCTGCTCGCCGCACGCGGCAACGCCGCGGCCCTGCCCGGCGCCGGCAGGCCGCGCTGGCTCGGCGGCGCGACGCCCCCCAGCCTGCTGTGCGCCGATGCCCGGTCGCTTCCGCTGGCCGATGCCAGCGTCGACGTGCTGTTCTCCAACCTGTGCCTGCAATGGGTCGAAGACCTGCCGGCGGTCTTCGCCGGGTTCCGTCGCGTGCTCAAGCCCGGGGGTCGACTGCTGGTGTCGACCTTCGGCCCGGACACGCTGTTCGAGCTGCGGGGTGCGTTCTCCGAAGCCGACGAGGCGCCGCACGTCAGCCTGTTCCCGTCGATCGCGCAGTTCGGCGACGCGCTGGTGGCCGCGGGTTTCCGCGACCCGGTGCTGGACCGCGACGAGTTCACCCACGGCCATGCGTCGCTGGCCGGGCTGATGCGCGAGTTGCGCACCCTGGGCGCCACCAACGCGATGGCCGCGCGCCGCCGCGGTTTCACCGGGCGGGCCCGCTTCGCCCGCGCCGAACAGGCCTACGAGGTCCTGCGTGCACCCGAAGGCGGCCCCCTCGCGGGCCAGCTGCCCGCGACCTGGGAGGTCATCTACGCGCAGGCCTGGGCGCCGCCGCCGGGCGCGCCGATCCGGGTGGGCGGGGTCGACGAAGTCCAGGTGCCGGTGGCGGGCATCCCGATCCGTCGCCGCTGAGGCTTCGCCGGGTGCCGCGGGTGGCGGGGAGGCCCGGCCTGCCCCGCCCGCCATGACGGGCAATGCCGGCTGGGCGCACACTCCCCGCATGCCCGACCTCCATCGCCGCACCGTCCTGCTCGCCGTCGGCATCGCCCTCGCGTCGGCGCTGTTCTTCACCTGCACTTACGTCCTCAATCGCGCGGCCGCGGTCGAGGGCGGCCATTGGGCCTGGACCGCGGCGCTGCGCTACCTGGTCACCCTGCCCCTGCTGTGGCCGCTGATGCGCTGGCAGGGCGGCGCCGCGCCGGTGCTGCGCGCGATCGCCGCCCGCCCCCTGCCGTGGCTGTGCTGGAGCGCGGTGGGCTTCGTGCTGTTCTACGCCGGGCTCACCTACGCCGCCGCCAGCGGTCCGTCATGGCTGGTGGCGGGAACGTTCCAGTTGACGGTGATCGCCGGCATGTTGTGCTCGCCGTTCCTGTACCGCGACGCGCGGGCACGGATTCCCCTGCCGGCCCTGGGCGCGGGCCTGGTGGTGGTGAGCGGCGTACTGCTGATGCAGTTCGGCCACGGCGGCGGCTCGCTGGACCGCGAGGGCTGGATCGCGCTGGGCTGCGTCGCCGTCGCGGCCGTGGCCTATCCGCTCGGCAATCGCGGCCTGCTGCTGCACCTTGAACGCAGCGGCGAAACACTCAACGCCACCCAGCGCGTGTTCGGCATGACCCTGGCCAGCCAGCCGGCATGGTGGGCGCTGGCGCTGTTCGCCGTGTCCGCCAGCGGATGGCCTTCGACATCGCAGCTGTGGCTGGCCGTCGGAGTGGCGGCAGGCGCGGGCATCATCGCCACGGTGCTGTTCTTCCAGGCCACCGGCATGGTGCGCAACGACCCCACCGGACTGGCCGCCGCGGAGGCGATGCAGGCCGCGGAGATCCTGTTCGCGACCCTGTTCGGCGTGCTGTGGCTGGGCGAGGCCTGGCCGCGGGGCCGCGCCGCATGGGGTGCGGTCGTGGTGGTGGCCGGCATCGTGGTGTTCAGCGTGGTCGCCGCGCGAGGGGCGGCCGGCAAGCCCCGCGCCACGCGGCGCCTGCGCACCGACCGTGGCGCCTGAACGGCAGGCGCACGGGTGTCGCGCCGCGGCGTGACGATCCCAGGGCCGCCGGATAGATTCAAAGCTCCATCCCCCGCGATCCGGTCGACCATGCGTCCTTTCGCCGTTTCCACCCTATGCACCCTCGGGCTGGCCATCGGCCTGCTGCTCGCGCACAGCCGTCCGGCCGCCGCCGCCCCGCCGCCCGCGCCGGACACGCGCGCGATGATGGAAGCCTGGGGACTGGATCCGTCGATCCTCGCGGGCAATGCCTCTCAACTGCTCGAGCGCACCCCCGACGCCGCCGTGGACACCCTTTTCCAGGCCGTCCACCAGAGCCTGCAGGATCCGCGCGAAGCCCAGGTGCTGTGCGCGGCGTTCGAGCCCGATGGCGACCGCAGCCTCGATGGGCTCGGCCGCGTCGCGGGCTCGCTGGGCGAGGTGAGCCGCCAGCGGTTCGCCAATGCCGTGGTGCTCGTGCTGGTGAGTTCGGCGCAGGGCGTTCCGCAGGCCTGGGATCCCGCGTTCGCGCGCCAGTCGCTGAAGGCCGCGGCGGTGCGCGCGGCGATCCTCAACGACGGTTTCACCGCGGCCCTCAACGGCAACGATGCCAGGGCCCGCTGCCGCGCGGTCGGCCAGCTCACCGCGGCGCTCGAGGGGCAACCCCAGTCCGAGCGCGCGGCGGTCACCCGCCTGCTGCTCCTCGAAGGCATGGCGATGCTGGGCGACACGGCGCTCGCGGTCGAATAGCGCGGTCGGTCCGGCCCCGGCCTCAGGCGCCGACCTGCTCCAGCCAGTCCTGCAGGTTGTAGTAGTTGCTGACGCGGCTGATGCCCTCGCCGCCGAGTTCGAAGAAGGCGCCCCCCGCCAGCACGTAACGCTGGCCGTGGGCGGCCGGCAGCCCCTCGTCGTCGGCGATGTACTCGCCATGCACGACGAACTCCGCGGCCGCGCGGCGGCCATCGGGCGACACCATCACCACGATGTCGTGCAATTGCTCGCGATAGCAGCGGGCCATGCGCTGCATGAAGGCGGCGAAGGCCGCGCGGCCGGTTTCGCGCGGCCCCTGGTTGAGGTCGTGCACGACGGCCTCGTCCAGCAGGGCCAGCATGCCGTCCCAGTCCCCGCGGTTGAACGCGGCGTAGTAGGCAAGCACGCGCTCGGTGGCGCGGTCCTCCTCGCGGGTGCCATCGATCCTCACGCGGGGCTCCTGGGTCGAAACGGCGGATGGATGCCGGTCATGATGCCGCGAACAGCGCCGGCAGCGCATCCAGGTCGACATTGCCGCCCGACAGGACCAGGCCGACGCGGCGTCCGCGGAACAGGTCGGGGCGGCCCAGGACCACGGCCAGGGTGATCGCCGCCGAGGGCTCCACCACCAGTTTCAGGCGCTCCCAGACCAGCCGCATCGCCGCGACCACCGCGGCATCGTCGGCCAGCAGTACGCCCCGCAGGTGTTCATGCAGGATCGGATAGGTCAGCGTCCCCAGCTCGGCGCGCAGGCCGTCGCAGATCGTGTCGGCCCGGCGCCCGGTGATGCGCACGCCGGCGGCCAACCCATCGTGGGCATCGCGGGCCCCCTCGGGCTCGGCACCGAACATGTCGATCCCCGGGTCGACGCCGTGCGCGGCCACGCAGCTGCCCGACAGCAGGCCGCCGCCGCTCACCGGCGCGACGACCGCGTCGAGACCCGGCACCTCGCGCAGCAACTCGAGCACCGCGGTGCCCTGGCCGGCCATGACCCGGGCATCGTTGAAGGGATGCACGAGCACGCCGCCGGTTTCTTCCAGTACGCCCCGGGTGGCCTCGTCGCGCGAGGCCTGGTCGGTGTCGCAATGGACCAGTCGCGCGCCGTAGCCGAGCATCGCCGCCTGTTTCACCTTCGGCGTGCCGCGGGGCGCGACCACGGTGGCCGTGGTGCCCCGCAGGCGCGCCGCGAGCGCCACCGCCGCACCGTGGTTGCCCGAACTCTGGGTCACGATCCCGCGCGCCACCTCCGCCTCCGGCAGCGAGAAGATGGCGTTGCAGGCCCCGCGGAACTTGAAGGCCCCGACCCGCTGGAGGTTCTCGCACTTGAAGTGCAGTTCGCAGCCCGCCATCGCGTCCAGCGCGCGGGAACGGAGCACCGGGGTGACATGGGCGTGGGGCGCGATGCGCGCGGCGGCGGCGAGCACGTCGCCAAAGCCGGGGGACGAAGCGGGGTCGGTCATCCGCGCAGGGTAGCCCAGCGCGCGGAAGGCGCGCCATCGGCGTCGGCCGGCAACCTACCGTGGCCCTGCAGGCCCCGCGCACGCCGGACCGGCGCCCCCACGCCGAGGGCGCCGGAACCCGCCCGCGGGCCGGTCCCGGCAAGGGCCGCCCGCCTCCCCGCCCCGCGCAGTCCAGCGGCTGGCGAATTAAGCGGGAGTTCAATGGTTCAGGGCCATGGTGGAGGTCATTCGAGCCCGGGGGGTTCCACCATGATCCGCAAGCTTCTCCTGCCCATCGCGACGCTGGTCCTGCTCGGCGGCTGCGCGACCGGCTACGACTACCGCCCCGCCGGGAGCGGCGGCTATTACTACGGCCGCCCCTCCGTCGAGTACCGCTACTACGGTGGCTACGGCTATCCGGGCTATGGCTATCCGTATGGCTATTCCGGCTACGGGTATTACAACCGGCCGGGCTGGGGATACCCGTACTACGGCTATCCGGGCTACTACCCGCGCCCGCCGATCGTGGTGCGCCCGGACCATCCGCACCGACCGGATCGACCCGACCGTCCGGACCGCCCGGATTATCCCGACATGAGCGATCGTGGCGACCGGCCACCGTGGCGCGACCTGGACAACATCAACCGCCGCGAGGTCCGTCCGCCCCGGGCGGTCCCGCAGCGGCCGACCAGCCAGCCTCCCCGCCCGGTGAGCCAGCCCTCCGTGGTCCAGCGGCCAGCGCCGACGCCGGTGCGCAGCGCCCCACCCGCGCGCAGCAGCGCCCCCCCGCGTGCGCGGGTGGACCGTTCCGCTCCCGCGCGTGAAGAACGCTGAGCCCGGGGCATACGCCGGCGGACGCCACGAGCGTGACCGGGGTCGCTTGACGGCACCCCGCCGGCAGGCGCAAGCTAGCCCCACCTGACCCAGCGCGTCGCTTTACGACGCAATCCACGTCAGGCAGTGCCGCAAGCGTCGATGTCGGCGTTCGACGAGGAATCACGGATCCCCCCTGTTCCGTCCCCGTCGAGCGTCGGCGCCTTGCCGGCCACGCACCGACTTGGCCGCGCAACGCGGCCATTTTCTTGCCTGGAATCCCCGGCCCAGCGGGCCATGGCGCCGTTTCCGCGCGCGGGGTCACCCGACGGCATTGACCGCCGTCACAAGGCCGCCCGGCATGGAACAGGCATAAAAAAAGGGCCGAACGTCCCCCGACATTCGGCCCTCTGCTTCCCCGGCGGGCACATGGCCAGCCCCTGTTCCAATTCCGGCCGGCGCTTTCGCGCCTGCCCCGTCGGGTGCATGAGGAATAATGCAGAATGCGTGCCAACTTCTGGCCTTCGGCTTCCAGACAGGCAGCGAACGCCCGACTGGCCTAGAATCCAAGCCCGCGGGCGCGACCATCGGGCGCTGCGCTGCGGGGGTCCCGCAACGCAGCTCGCGGCGCATCTCGCGCAGCCGGCGATGAGGGCCTGGCTCCGCGGCGCGGCGGTAACCGGCGCGCGGGCGAGGCCGTCCGCTTGATTCGAGAACGCACTGATGAGCCACAGCTTCCATCGATATGACGTGATCGTGGTCGGCGGCGGGCACGCCGGCACCGAAGCCGCGCTGGCCGCCGCGCGGGCGGGTGCGCGCACCCTCCTGCTCACCCACAACATCGAGACCGTGGGCGCGATGAGCTGCAATCCCGCGATCGGCGGGATCGGCAAGGGCCACCTGGTCAAGGAGATCGACGCGCTCGGTGGCGTGATGGGCCGTGCCGCCGATGCCGCCGGCATCCAGTGGCGCCGCCTCAACGCCAGCAAGGGGCCGGCCGTGCGCGCGACCCGCTGCCAGGCGGACCGCAACCTCTACCGCGGCTTCATCCGCCGTGCGGTCGAAAGCCAGCCCAACCTCACCCTGTTCCAGGCCGCCGTCGACGACATCGTCTTCGAAGGGGATCGCGTGCGGGCCGTGCTCACCCAGACCGGCCTGCGCTTCGAGGCGCCCGCCGTCGTGCTCACCGCCGGTACCTTCCTCGCAGGCAAGGTGCATGTCGGCGAGACGACGTACGAGGCCGGTCGTTCCGGCGATCCGCCGGCTCTGACGCTGGCACGCAAGCTACGCGAAGGGCCGTTCGTGGTCGACCGGCTCAAGACCGGCACCCCGCCGCGCATCGACGGCCGTACGCTGGATTACGCCGCGATGGTCGAGCAGCCCGGCGACGACCCGCGTCCGGTGATGTCCTTCATGGGCTCCACCGACGACCACCCGCGGCAGGTGTCGTGCTGGATCACCCACACCACCGAGCGCACCCACGAGATCATCCGCGCCGCGCTCGACCGCTCGCCGCTCTACACGGGGCAGATCGAAGGCACCGGCCCGCGCTACTGCCCCTCGATCGAGGACAAGGTGGTGCGTTTCGCCGAAAAGGCCAGCCACCAGATCTTCGTCGAACCCGAAGGGCTGGACGTCGCCGAGATCTATCCCAACGGCATCTCCACCTCCCTGCCCTTCGACGTCCAGCTCGAACTCGTGCGCAGCATCCAGGGCTTCGCCCAGGCGCACATCACCCGCGCGGGCTACGCGATCGAATACGACTACTTCGATCCGCGCGGGCTGAAGACGACGCTGGAGACCAAGGCCGTCGCCGGCCTGTTCTTCGCCGGCCAGATCAACGGCACCACCGGCTACGAGGAAGCGGCCGCGCAGGGCCTGCTGGCCGGGGTCAACGCCGCGCGCTTCGTGCGCGACCAGCCCGGCTGGTCGCCGCGGCGCGACGAGGCCTACCTGGGCGTGCTGGTCGACGACCTGAGCACCCACGGTACCTCCGAGCCCTACCGCATGTTCACCAGCCGCGCCGAATACCGCCTGCAGCTGCGCGAGGACAATGCCGACCTGCGTCTGACACCGGTCGGACGCGAGCTGGGGCTCGTCGACGATGCGCGCTGGTCGCGCTTCGAGGCCAAGCGCGAGGCAGTCGAACGCGAGGGCGCGCGGCTGGGCGCCCTTTGGGCATCGCCGAACAATCCGCTCGGCCGCGCCCTGTCCGACACCCTGGGCATCGAAGTCAGTCGCGAGACGCATGCACGCGACCTGCTCAAGCGCCCGGAACTCGACTACGCGAAACTCGCCGCGGTACCCGGCATCGGTCCGGGCGTCGAGGATGCGGCCGTGGCCGAGCAGGTGGAGATCGGCGTCAAGTACGCCGGCTACCTCGACCGCCAGCGCGATGAGATCGAGCGCGCGCGTCGAAACGAAGAGACCGGCATCCCCCGTGATTTCGAGTATGCGAACGTGCGCGGGCTGTCCGCCGAGGTCGCCCAGAAGCTCGAACGCGTGCGTCCGGAAACCATCGGCCAGGCGCAGCGCATCCCGGGCATGACGCCCGCGGCGATCTCGCTGCTGCTGGTGCACCTGGAGCGCGCGCGCCGCAGCCGGGTGGCCTGAAGGCCGGGCGCGAAGGTCGCTATCGCGCCCGGGACCGTGCGTGGCGTTCGGCGGCGGGCGCCCCCGTCACCGCTGCAGTTCGAATACCGCGCTGACCGATGCGCGGTACTCGACCGTGGGCTGGATGTAGCGACCCGGCTGCGCATCGATGCGGGACCCGCTCACCACGATACTGTCCAGTTCCGTCGTGCCGTAACCGTCGGCGAAACGGGAGGTGACACTGTTGACGCTGTAGAGGGCGCCCCGCTTCGCCCCGAATGCCCGCGCCATCTCGCCTGCCTCGCGCTTCGCGTCCTCGACCGCTTCGGCCTTGGCCTGCTGCCGCAG
This sequence comes from Gammaproteobacteria bacterium, assembly GCA_030431185.1. Taxonomy (GTDB): domain Bacteria; phylum Pseudomonadota; class Gammaproteobacteria; order Xanthomonadales; family Xanthomonadaceae; genus Marilutibacter. Next base: position 8,817 of record JAUIJO010000022.1, read on the forward strand.
CGCGTCGGCCCGGCTGGATTCGAACTCCACCGACGAGATCGCGACCGCGCCCGCGGCGAGGCCGTCGTCGAGGAACGCATTCAGGCGCTCGAGGTCACGCAGGGTCGCGGTCACCTCACGACTGGCGTAGTAGCCCCGCATGATGCGTTCCCCATCGTCGTCGTAGTCGACGTCCTCGCCCGCCTCCAGGTCCGAGGCACGGACGTCGTCGCTGCCCACCCCGAAGGCGGGCATTCCCGCCAGCAAGCGGTTGACGGCCTCATCGACGCGTTGCTTCGCCGGCAGCGGGCGAGCGTCGTTGCTCCGGAACTGGAACGCGACGCGCGCCGAATCAGGCTTGGCGCTGACCTCGCCCGTTCCGGTCACGATGATGTGTGGCGCGTCCGGCAAGGGCGTGCCCGCATGGGCCACCGGCAGGGCAAGCAAAGCGGCTGACAACAGCAGGGGCAGGAACGGACGCATCGGCACACTCCATGTCGGATGGAGCGCCGAGATTACTTCTCCTTGCGCCAGTTGAGATAGCCCCGGCTTTCCTCGGAGCCGGATTCGATCTCCACGTCGAAGCCCTTGCCGAGCAGGTACTTCAGGGTCAGCACGGTGCCGTTCCCGAGCAGCGAGACGCCATAGCCGACGTAGAGGCGCGGCGATATCCGCTTGCCGAAGCCGAACACGCCGCCGGCGGTCCGGCTCTGCATGACGCCCGCGTCGTCCAGCCCCAGTTTGCCGCCCAGTTGCGAGGCCAGCAGGCTGCCCCCGGCCGACAGCGCGGCGTTGGCGGCGCTGAGCTGTTCGCTCTCGCTGTCGCTGGCCGAGGACAGCGGGCGTCCTAGGGTCAGGTAGGACAGGGCTTCGGACTGGGTGCTGGCGGGGTCGGACCAGACCTGCACGCTGGGGCTCGCGACGCGGCCGCCGATGTCGACGCCGGCGGTGACGTCGCCGATCTCGCGCTCGGCACGGATGTCGAGGATGGGATCGGACACCGGCCCGCCGGACCAGCTCAGCGTGCCGCGCGTGATCGTCAGGTCCTGTCCATAGGCCTTGTAGCGGCCGGCGACGTTGAGTGCGCCGCGCGCGGTCATTTCGCGACCGGGATTGCTCCGCACGCGCATCTGCCCGCCCAGCCGGCCCTGCAGGCCGAAGCCGTTGAGGCGGACGTCGTCGCCGAGGCTGATGTCCAGGTCCAGCGCCAGCGGCGAGCTGCCGGTGTCGTCCGGATCGACCGGATCGAGGACGACGACGTCCTCCGACGGGCTCACCGCACCGTCCAGGCGCTCGAGGTCGAGCAGGGCGGAGGGCACCGCGACCTTGCCGGTGACGGTGATCGGTTCGTCGGTGGCGATGCGCACCTGCAGGTCGGGGCTGGCAACCGCACGCAGGTCCCGGGTGTCGGACACCAGCACGTTGTCCCCACGTATGTTGAGCTGCACGGGCGGCACGCCTTCGCGCCAGCCGAGCACGCCGTCGATGTCGAGCACGCCCCCCGCTTCGTCGCCGTTGCTGCTGCGAATGCTGCCGTCGATGCGCGCGCTGCCGTCGCCCTGTGCGACGAGGTCCACCTGGCCGTCCTGGAGGACGATGCCGAGGGCGGGCAGTTCGGTGGTGAAGTCGCTCAGGCGCGCCTGGCCGCCGAGGCGGGGCTCGGCGCGCGTGCCGGACACGGTCAGGTCGCCGCTGAGGCGTCCCTGCGGCTCCAGCAGGTCGGGCGATAAGAGTTCCAGCCAGACCAGTTCGTCGATGTTGAACGTCGCCCCGCCCGACAAGGGGGCATACGCGTCCCAGCCGGTCTGCAGGCGCGCGTCCAGGCGCCCGGTGCCGTTGATCGCGGTACCGAGCGTGGCCTCGATGCGGTCGGGATCGAACTCGGCCGAGAGCTGCAGGCCGCTGTAGTTGAAGGGCTCGCGGCGCGCGCGTTCGCGGAACTTGAAGCCGCCTTCGGGCGAGGTCAGCTCGACGTGGCCCTGCCAGGCGTTGCCCGCCGGGCGCAGTTGGGCGTCGAGCGCGACTTCGCCGCGCATGATCCATTCCCCTCCATCGCCGCGTTCGGGCAGGTAGGGCTCGACGAGCAGCAACGGCAGGGCCTCGCCCTGGACCGACACGCCACGGCGAGGCCAATCGGCGTTGGCGCACAGGCGCCCACCGGCGCTGGAGGCCAGGCAGGCGGGGTCGAGATGGCCATTGCCGCCGTCCCAGCTGAAGCCCGCGGCCTGTTGCAACTGCCATTGCGCGCCGCGCGCGGGGGCCAGGCGCAGGCGCGCCAGCTGGCCGCGCCAGGTGGCGCCGCGCTTGTCGGCATTGCCGGCCAGCGACAGCTGCCCGATCTCGCCCCGTGCCTCGGCGTCCAGGCCGAGCGATTCGACGGCGCCACGCGCATCGATGCTCAAGGTGTCCAGGGCGACGCCGGCCTGCAGCCCGCTGGCCCGGAGTGCCAGCGCGCCGTCGCCGCGGCGCCAGGGCAGGCGCCCTTGCAGGCTGAGGGTCTGCGCGGTGTAGTCGCCATAGCCCAGGCCCGAGCCCTGCAGGTCGGCCTGTACGTCCGGCGCATCAGGCGCTCCCCCGAGCTGGACGCGGCCCTGCACGGTGCCGCGGCCCCGGGGCAGCAGGTCCGCCAGCTGCAGCGGCGTGAAACGCGCGTCGATGTCCAGCGTGTCGGACACCTCCCCCTTCGCTTCGATGCGACTGCCGCCCAGCGCGAGCGACACGTCGCCCCGATAGACGTCGCCCGCGATCTCGACGTGGCCGTTCCCGTCGAGCGGACGGTCGCGCAGGCGGCCGCCCAGGTCGTCGATGTCGACCGTGGCCCGCAGCCCGCCGGGATCGCGCAGCTCGCCCTCGCTGCCGATCCGCCCATTCACCGCACCGGGCCAGTCGGGGAGGAAATAGCCGGGGTCGAAACCCGCCAGCGTCGCCTGCGCCGTCCAGCCCAGCGTGGGCGCCCAGTGCAGGGTGCCGTCCACGTCCAGCGTGCCGGTCGGCATCGCGACCTTGAAACGCTCCAGGCGCATCCGCTCGGCATTGCCCCGACCATCGAAATCGACGGTGGCCTGCTCGCCGTCGCGGGTCAGGGTCGCCTCGCCCACCGCCGCCCATGCCTGCAGGGTGCCGGCGAGGCCGAGGTCGGCATCGCCGCGTATCGCCAGCGCCGCGGGTTCGCCCGGCGCCGCCTCCGAGCCCGACCAGGTCAGGCCGCGCGCATTGAGCGCCACGCGCAGGCTCGGGTTTTCCGGATCGCCGAAGTCGGCATGGCCCCGGGCACGCAGGCGCCCGTCGAGGGTCTCGATCACCAGCGGATCCACGTCCAGCACCTGGTCCCGTATCCGGACGGTCGAGGGCAGCACGCGCGCCTTCCAGTCGCCTTGCGCGACCTCGCCGCGCAGGCGCGCTTCGCCGTCGATGCCTTCGGCGTGCAATGCCGCCACCCACGGGTTCTCCGCCGGCTCGCCGCTGCCGCTCAACAAGCCGATATCGAGCGCGTCGGCCCTGGCGTCGAGCGTCCAGCGCACCGGCGATTCGCCGCGCAGGCTGGCGGTCGCGCGCAGTGGGCCGGGCACCGCGCCGCCGATGCCGACGTCCATGCGCGCGAGGTCGCCGCGCACGACCAGACCGATCCGGGCCGGCGTCCGTCCCCGCGGCGCGGGGAACACGGCGGTGGCGACCAGGTCGGTGCGGTAGTCGTCGCCGGGGTGATAGTCGCCTTGCACGCTGAACCGGCCGCGGTCGCTGTCGACGTCGAGATGGTCGACTTCAAGCACGCCCGAGCGTGCCTTCAGGCCGCCCCGCAGCCGACGGATGTCGATCAGCGGCACCGGCGCCACCGCACCGCCAGGCACCGCCTGCTCGAGCCGGGTGACCGTGAAGCCGTCGACCTGCACGTCGTCGGCCTCCAGCTCCATCGGCGGCTCGATCGCCGGCAGCACGTCGGGCCAACGCGGGAGCTCGAACGGCGCGTCCTCCGCCAGGGGCAATTGCAGCGCGGCCTGCTCGAGTCGCAGCGCATCCAGCCTCAGGGTGCGCCCGATCAGCGGACGGATCGCCGGATCGATCGTGGCGCGTTCGGCGGTGAAGACCAGGCCATCCATTTCGAAGCGCAGGCCATGCAGGGTCATCGGCCCGGCGACCGGTCCTTCGGCATCGCGCCACTCCAGGCTGGCATTCGCGGGCAGGCGCGCCTTGACCTGGGCCAGCAGCATGTCGCGGCCGCCCACGGTGCTGAGCAACCAGTACAGCAGCCCGCCCACCAGCAGGCCCAGCCCGGCGGCGACGAACCCGGTGCGGATCGCCAGCCGGCGCAGGCGCGCGCGGCGGCGCTGGCGCAGGTCGCGGATGCCGGCCTCGCGCTCCTCGGGCGTGGGCTGCGGCGTGGCGGGGGACGAAGGCCGGGCCATGCTCAGAGGTCCGCGCCGATGTTGAGGTAGAACTGGTAGGACGAATCGGGGTCGTCCAGGCCGTGGGCGATGTCCACGCGCAAGGGGCCCACCGGTGAGCGCCAGCGCAGGCCGATGCCGACGCCGGTGCGCCACTCCGGGTTATCGTCGAAGGCCGAGCCGGAGTCGACGAACACCGCCGCGCCCCAGGCCCCGTTGAAATAGTGTTCGTACTCGACGCTGCCGGTGACCAGGTTCTTGGCGCCGGTGTAGTACTCGCCGAAGTCGTTCTCGAAGGAGGGCCCGACCTCCTGGTAGGCATAGCCGCGGATGCTGCCATCGCCGCCGGCGTAGAAGCGCAGGCTGGGCGGCAGCGCGACCACTTCGTCGGTGTAGGTATGGCCGGCTTCGCCGCGCACGATCAGGCGGTCGTTGTCGCCGAACCCGCGATACCAGCGGCCGATGCCGTAGAGCTGGCCGAAGGTGGCGTCCGAACCCGCGCCCTCGACGGCCCCTTTCACTTCGGCGGTGATGCTGATCGCGTTGCGCGGGAAGATCCGGTCGTCGGCCTTGATGTAGCTGGTCCGCAACGACGGATACAGGAAGGTGCCGTACTCGTACTCGGGCAAGGGCGCCAATGCGCCGCCGCCATCGTCGGCCAGGTCGTAGCGCCAGCGCTCGCGCAGGAAGTGGACCGACGCGGTGGCGTTCCAGTAGCGGTTGATCTGGCCGTTCCGCGAGCCCACGAACTCGATCCGCCGCGAATCCACGTAGTCGGTCTGTTCGTCGGCGAACTGCCCGCTGATGGTGTACCAGCCATCGAGCCAGGCGAAGGCCGGGATGCGGTACTGCACGGTCGCGGCCTTCTTGCGTTCGGCCCAGTCGATCTGGGTCTTGAGCTTGTGGCCACGGTCGTTGAGGTAGCGACGCTCGAAGCCCAGCCGGATGCCGAAACCGTTGTCGGTGCCGTAACTGAGGCCGGCGGTGTAGACGCTGCGCTTGGCCGGGGTCAGCGTGACCTTGACCGGCACCTCGCCATCGACGGCCTCCGCCGGGTCCGGCGCGATGTCGATCGAGGAGAAATAGTCCAGCGACGCCAGCGACAGCCGCAGGCGGTCGAGCTTGCCCTGGTGGTAGTAGCTGCCCTGGTCCCAGTAGACCAGCCGCTCGAGGATGCCCGGGCGGATGATCGCCTTGGGCGTCTGTTCGAAGGTGATCGGCCCCATGTCGTAGCGCGGGCCGCTTTCCCACACCAGGTCGATGTCCGCCGCCTGTTCGGCACGCGTGACCTCGACCCGGCGCGAGACGAAGTCCGCGTCGAAATACCCGCGCTCGGCCAGGCGGCGGGTGATGCGCACCTTGCTGGTCTCGTAGAGCCGGTGGTCGAACACCTCCCCCACGGCGGGCTTGAACTTCGCCAGGTCCTCCTTGAGGTAGCGATCCTCCACGCCCTCGCCGAGGATCGCGACGTCGTTGCGCCGCACCCGCACCGGCTCGCCCGGCACCACGGTGACGGTCACCGACACGGTGTCGCCTTCGCGGGTGCGCTCGACGGTGATCTGCGGGTCGTAGTAGCCGAACGGCTCGAGCGCGGTACGCGTTTCGTCCTCGGCCTCGCGCACCAGGAAACCCAGGCGCCGGCCGCGCATTTCCTCGCCTTCGGCATCCACCAGCGAAAGCGATTCGCGCACGTTGGTGGTCATCGCGTCATCCAGGCCGACGACCGTGACCGTGCCCACCTTGGCCGCCCATGCCGGGCCCACGGCAATCGACAAGGACAGGAAGGCCAGGGCGCGGAGGGGGATGGGCATTGGCCGAGGATACCGGTTGGACGTCAAGTGGCCATGAATGGCTGGGGCGGGAATGTCTGGGACGGGAATGTCTGGGACGGGAATGTCTGGGACGGGAATGGGGAATGGGGAATGGGGAATGGGGAATGGGGAAGGGGATCCCGCCCGTACGAGGATGCGAGCGGTGAGGGTGCAGGGCCTCACCCCCATGCGCTCGTGCAGGTGGATCGATCGCCGGGTGGCCGCGCCCCGCCTATGCGCGGAGGCACGCCCGCGTGCTCGCGGTGAGCACCCGCATCGCACCCGTTCCCGCGCGTCATTCCAGCGCTGCGTGCATCCCGGGGGATGCACGCGGGCGCATGGGTTCAGCCCGAGAGGTGCTCGATCGCCGCCACGCTGCCGAGGCGGTCGCTGAGGCGCTTGAGCAGGGCGAGCCGGTTCGCACGCACGGCCGGATCCTCGGCATTGACCATCACGCCGTCGAAGAAGGCATCGACCTGCGGACGCAGGCGCGCCAGGTGGGCGAGGACCGTCGCGTAGTCGCCCTTGGACAAGGCCTGGCCGGTTTCGGCGTAGAGCACTTCCACCGCTTCGGCCAGCGCGCGCTCGGCGGGCTCGTGCAGCAGCGACACGTAAACCGTGCCTCCCCCGTTGCCTTCGGCCTTCTTGAGGATGTTGCCGATGCGCTTGTTGGCCGCGGCCAGCGCTTCGGCTTCGGGCAGCGAGGCAAAGCTGCCGATCGCGTCGATGCGCCGGTCGAAGTCGTACAGCGAGGCCGGCCGCTTCTCCGCGACGGCGCTGAAATGTTGCGCCGGGACGCCCTTGTCGGCGTAGTAGCCACGCAGGCGATCGAGGATGAAGTCGTGGAGCTCCTGCCGCAGTTCTTGCGTGTTGCGCTCGGGATGCGGCTGCACGTCGGTGGGCAACTGCGACACCGCGACGTCCACCAGCGCAGGCAGGTCGACGTCGAAGCCGCTCTCGATGAGCGTGCGCGCCAGGCCCAGCGCGTTGCGACGCAGGGCGAAGGGGTCCTTGTTCCCGGTCGGCTTGAGCCCGGCGGCGAAACCGCCCGCCAGCGTGTCCAGGCGCTCGGCGATCGCCAGCACCTTGCCCAGCGGCGAGAGCGCGATGTCGTCGCCGGCGAAGCGCGGACGGTAGGCCTCGTCGATAGCCTCGGCGACCTCGACCGGTTCGCCCGCGGCGACCGCGTAGTAGCGGCCCGCGATGCCCTGCAGCTCGGGGAACTCGTTGACCATGCGCGACTGCAGGTCGTTCTTGGACAGCGCGGCGGCGCGGCGCGCGGCAGTGGCATCGGCACCGACCGCGGTGGCCACGGCCCCGGCCAGCGTCGCCACGCGCGCGGCCTTGTCGGCCACGCTGCCGAGCCTCGCCTGGTAGGTCACGCCTTTCAGGCCTTCGCCCATCGATGCCAGGCCCTGCTTGAGGTCTTCGAGGAAGAAGAACTTGGCATCGGCGAAGCGCGGCCGGATCACGCGCTCGTAGCCCTTGCGGACCTCGGCCTCGTCGCGGCTCTCGATGTTGGCGATGCCGACGAAGTGCTCGGTCAGCTTGCCTTCGCCGTCGAGGATCGGGAAGAACTTCTGGTTGGTTTCCATGGTGGTGACCAGCGCTTCGGCCGGCACCGCGAGGAACTCGTGTTCGAAGCCGCAGGTCACCGCCTTCGGCCACTCGACCAGGCCGTTCACCTCGCCCAGGATGCCCGCGTCGATGCGGGCGGTCCCGCCCACCGCCTTGGCGGCGGCCTCGACTTCCGCGACGATGCGCGCCTGGCGTTCGTCGGGATCGGCCAGCACCTTGGCGCCGCGCAGGAACTCGACGTAGTCGTCGGGCGTGCTGAACCACACCGGCTTGTCGTGCATGAACCGGTGGCCGCGGCTCATGCGGTCGCTGCGCGCGCCCATCAGCTCGGCGTCGACGACGTCGTTGCCGTGCAGCAGCACCAGCCAGTGCACCGGCCGCGCGAAGCCATGCGGGTGCGCGCCCCAGCGCATCGGCTTGGGGATCGGCATGCCGGCAACGGCCTCGGCGAGGATCTCCGGCAGCAGGTCCGCGGTGCGCGCGCCGGCCTTCACCGAGCGGTGCACGAAGCGCTCGCCCTTGTTGTCGGTGGTCCTGTCGAGCTCCTTCCAGCTGACGCCGGCCTTGGCCGCGAACCCTTCCAGCGCGCGGGTCGGCAAGCCATCGGCATCGAGCGCGATGTTGAGGTAGGGACCCAGCACTTCGGAGGCCTGGGCGGGCTGTTCGATGGCCACGCCGGGCAGCAGCACGGCGAGGCGGCGGGGCGTATGCAGCGGTTTCGCGCCCGCCGCGTCGACCTCGATGCCGCGCTTGCCGAGGCCGGAGACCACGCCGTCGAAGAACGCGCGCGCCAGCGTCGGCAGTGCCTTGACCGGCAGCTCCTCGGTGCCGATCTCCACCAGGAGCGGCTTCATCTCCGTCGCGCTCATGCCGCCACCTCCGTGTCCGTGCCGGTGCGCTTGACGCCGGGGAAGCCGAGCTTCTCGCGCTGGGCGAAATAGGCCTGGGCGACGCCCTGCGCGATCTTCCGCACGCGCAGGATGTAGCGCTGGCGTTCGGTGACGCTGATGGCGCGGCGGGCATCGAGCATGTTGAAGCTGTGGCTGGCCTTGCAGACCTGCTCGTAGGCGGGCAGCGGCAGCTCCAGCTCGATCAGCTTCTGCGCTTCGGCCTCGCAGGCGTCGAAGCGGTGGAACAGTTCGGCCACGTCGGCGTGCTCGAAGTTGTAGGTGCTCTGTTCGACCTCGTTCTGGTGGTAGACGTCGCGGTAGGTCACCGGCGTGCCGTCGGGGCCATGGGTCCAGACCAGGTCGAACACGTCGTCGACGTTCTGCAGGTACATGCACAGGCGCTCGAGGCCATAGGTGATCTCGCCGAGCACCGGCTTGCATTCGAGGCCGCCGGCCTGCTGGAAGTACGTGAACTGCGTGACTTCCATGCCGTTGAGCCAGACCTCCCAGCCCAGGCCCCAGGCGCCCAGGGTCGGCGATTCCCAGTTGTCCTCGACCAGGCGCAGGTCGTGCACCAGCGGATCCACGCCGAGCGCCTTGAGCGAGTCGAAGTACAGCTCGACGATGTTGTCCGGGCTCGGCTTCATCGCCACCTGGTACTGGTAGTAGCGCTGCAGGCGGTTGGGGTTCTCGCCGTAGCGGCCGTCGGTGGGACGGCGGCAGGGCTGCACGTAGGCGGCGTTCCACGGCTCCGGTCCCAGCGCGCGCAGGAAGGTCGCGGGATGGAAGGTGCCTGCGCCGACCTCGAGATCGAGCGGCTGGACCAGGGTGCAGCCCTGTTCCGCCCAGTACGCGTTGAGGCGCTGGATGAGCTGCTGGAAGGTCGGTGCGGCGGACCGTGCGTCGGACATGCAGACAGGCCTGTCGGGAGGGCGCGTTAGTATAGCGGGCCGTCGGGGCATCCCCCGCCCCCGGCGCCGGCCAGGAGGCACGATGAGTCCAGATCCAAGCGTCGGGGAGGCCGACCGCCCCAACCGGCTGCCCCCCGGACGCCTCACCCTCGACAGCGTCGCCCGGCTGCTGTCCGAAGATGGCCTGATCGGCCCCGAGGACATGCAGCGCGTGCAGTTGCCCAGCGGCGCGCGCACCGCGACCGACGTCCATCCGCTGGTCCTGCTGGCCGGGCTCAAGCTGGAGTCGCGGCAGTCCCCGGGCGTGGAGCTGTCGCTCGAACGACTGACCCGCTGGCTGGCCGACGCCACCGGCCGGCGCTACCTGCGCATCGATCCGACCCGCATCGACGTGCCCGCCGCCACGGCGGTCATGTCGCACGCCTATGCGCGCCGGCACCGCATCCTGCCGATCGCGGTGGACGCCGGGC
>JAUIJO010000279.1 GCA_030431185.1 Gammaproteobacteria bacterium
CTTCTTGACGTAGGTGCGGAGCATCGAACGCTGGCTGGCGTTACGGGCATTGCGCACGACGGTCTGCTTGGCGCGCTTCTTGGCGGACTTGATGTTAGCCACGGCGTATTCCTGGAATATTTGAAGTTTGGAACTGGAGAGGGTGTGTGTCTTGCAGCGTGTATCTTGGAGCTGGACTTGCGGGCGGTTGACCGGGCAAGTAGACAGGAAATTATGAGCAATTCAGTAGCTTGCGTCAACAGCAGGGGCCGCGGGGATTCACATGCCTGACAAGTCCATTCAGGAGACGCCTGTTCAGGCGGGCGCGGGCGCCTTGCCCGACGGCGCGCCGGGCCCCGCCGGCCAGGGCCCGACCCCGCCCGCCAGGGAGCGCGGCATGCTGCGCTCGACCGCCGTGTTCAGCGTGATGACCTTCATTTCGCGCATCGCCGGCTATGTCCGCGACGCCGTCACCGCCAGCCTGTTCGGCGCAGGTCCCGGCATGAGCGCCTTCGTCGTCGCCTACCGGATCCCCAATTACCTGCGGCGCATCTTCGCCGAGGGCTCGTTCTCCTCGGCGTTCGTGCCGGTTCTCTCGGAGATGAAGGAGAAGGGAGACGACGAAGCCCTGCAGGACCTCCTCCACCACGTCGCGGGCGCGCTGTTCGCGGTGGTCGTGGTGGTGAGTGCGCTGGGCGTCCTGGCGGCGCCGTGGATCGCGCGCCTGTTCCTGGCCCTGGCGCCAGCCGACGCCGAGACCATCCCGTTGACCGCCGCGATGCTGCGCATCACCTTCCCGTATCTCGTGTTCATTTCGATGACGGCGCTCGCCGGCGGGGTCCTCAACACCTTCCGCCACTTCGGCCTCCCGGCACTGACGCCGGTCCTGCACAACCTGGCGATGATCGCGGCGATGTGGCTGCTCGCCGACCGGCTGGACGTGCCCGAAGCATCGATGGCCTGGGGCGTCCTGGCGGCGGGCATCCTCCAGGTGCTGGTGCTGTGGCCCGCGATGGGACGGTTGGGCCTGCGCCCGCGCCTGCGCTTCGATTTCCGCCACGAGGGCGTGCGCAAGGTCGGTCGCCTGATGCTGCCCACCGTGTTCTCCTCGTCCGTGGCGCAGGTGAACGTGCTGGTCGGGACGATGTTCGCGGCACTTCTGGTGCCGGCGGCCCAGTCCTGGCTGTACTACTCCGACCGGCTGACCGAGTTGCCGCTGGGTCTGTTCGGCGTCGCCATCGGGACGGTGATCCTGCCCCAGCTCTCGCGCCACCACTCGGCCGGCGACGAGGCCGGCTATTCGAAGTCGCTGGACTGGGGCCTGCGCATCGTCCTGCTCATCGGGGTGCCGGCCGCACTGGGGCTGGCCCTGCTTGCCGAACCCCTGACCGCCTCGCTGTTCCAGCGACGCGCCTTCACCGCCGAGGACTCGCGCATGGTCGGCGTGGCACTGACCGCGATGAGCGTGGGCATCCCCACCTTCATGCTGAGCAAGGTGCTGTTGCCGGCGTTCTATGCCCGCCAGGACACGCGGACGCCGATGCGCGCGGCGATCATCACCGTCGTCGCCAACGTGCTGCTGACCATCGCCCTGGTGACGCCGCTGTGGATGATGGGGGTGGCCGAGGCGCACGTCGGCATCGCCGCGGCCAGTGCGATGGCGGGCATCCTCAACGCGGGGCTGCTGTGGCGCTACCTGCGCCGGCAGGGGCTCTACCGGCCCCAGCCGGGCTGGGGGCGCTGGCTGTTGAGGATCGGCGTCGCCCTGGTGGCGATGAGCGGCGCGGTCCTGGGCGTCCGCGAACACGTGGGCCCCTGGGGCGTGCTGCCGATGGCCGCGCGCTGGTGGTGGCTGCTTGCCGCCGTGGCCGCGGGCGGTGCCGCCTATGGGGCGACGCTGTTGCTGATGGGCCTGCGCCCCCGGCACCTCCGCCATTGACGTCGCCGGGGGCGGGCGGGGGGACGGTGCGACCTATATACTGCCGGGTTCTATGAGCAGGCTGTTTCGTGACGTCGACGGTGGGCCCCGGTGCCCGCACGGCAGTGTGGTCTGCATCGGCGCCTTCGATGGCCTCCACTTGGGGCATCGCGCGCTGGTGCGCCACGCTGTGGCCCGCGCGCATGCGATCGGTGCACCCGCCGTGGCGGTCAGCTTCGAGCCGCTGCCCCGGGAGTTCTTCGCCCCCGCCGCGCCGCCGCCGCGCCTGCTCTCGGCGCGGGCCAAGGCCGAAGGCCTGTGGGCCCTGGGCGTCGACGTCGTGGGCCTGCTCCGCTTCGACCGTCGCCTGAGCGAGCTGTCGGCCGAGGCCTTCGTCGAGCAGGTGCTGGTGGGCCAGCTGCGCGCCCGCGAGGTCTGGGTCGGCCCCGGCTTCCGCTTCGGAAAGGCGCGATCGGGCGACATCGATACCCTGCACCGGCTCGGGGCCGCGCACGGCTTCGTCGCCGGCGAGATCGAGCCGGTCATGCTCGACGGCGAGCGCGTGTCCGCCACCCGGATCCGCGCCGCGCTGGTGGCCGGTGACTTCGTTGCCGCCGCGCGCCTGCTCGGCCGCCCGTACACCATCGCCGGCCGCGTCGTGCGCGGCCGGCAGCTCGGGCGCACCCTCGGCTACCCCACCGCCAACCTCCGGTTCGGTGGCAAGACGCCGGCCCTCTCCGGTATCTATGCGACCTGGGTGCATGGCGTGGGCGACCGGCCGATGCCCTCGGTTTCCAGCCTCGGCACCCGGCCCACCGTGGACGGCGTGGAGCCCCTGCTGGAAGCCCATCTGTTCGATTTCGACGGCGACCTGTACGGTCGCAGGATCGAAGTGGAATTCGTCGCCAAGCTGCGCGACGAGGAAAAGTTCGATGACCTGCCGGCCCTGGTCGCGCAGATGCACCGCGATGCCACGCAGGCACGCGCCCTCCTGACGAAAGACCCAATGCGAGCCCAAGCGTGACCGACGCCCCCGCCAATCCGTACAAGTCCACCCTGCACCTGCCGGCGACCGAGTTCCCGATGCGCGGCGACCTGCCCAAGCGCGAGCCGAAGACGCTCGAGCGCTGGGAAGGGGAGGGGCTGTACCAGCGCCTGCGCGACAACGCCGCCGGGCGCCCGCTCTTCGTCCTGCACGATGGCCCGCCCTACGCCAACGGCCCGATCCACCTGGGCCACGCGGTCAACAAGATCCTCAAGGACATCATCGTCAAGTCCAGGTACCTGGCGGGCTTCGACGCGCCGTACGTGCCCGGCTGGGACTGCCACGGGCTGCCGATCGAGATCGCGATCGAGAAGAAGTTCGGCAAGGTCGGCGTCAAGCTCGACGCGGTGGAGTTCCGGCAGAAGTGCCGCGACTACGCCAACGAGCAGATCGACATCCAGCGCCGCGACTTCAAGCGCCTGGGCGTCATCGGCGACTGGGACAATCCCTACAAGAGCCT
>JAUIJO010000280.1 GCA_030431185.1 Gammaproteobacteria bacterium
CTCGTGGTAATGGCCATTGATCACGACCACCGGTGCGCCGCAGCACGCCGCCAGGCACTCTTCCTCGCGCTTGAGGAACACGCGCCCGTCGGCGGTCGATTCGCCGAGCCTGCAGCCGAGCTTCTTCTCGGCGTGCCGGACCAGGTCCTCGGCGCCGTTGAGCCAGCAGCTGATGTTGGTGCAGAAGGCGACGTTGTTGCGGCCCACCTTCTCGGTCTCGAACATCGAGTAGAAGCTCGCGACCTCGTAGGCCCACACCGGCGGCAGGCCCAGGTACTTGGCCACCGCCGCGATCAGTTCGTCCGACAGCCAGCCTTCGTTCTGTTCCTGCGCTGCATGCAGGCCCTGCAGCACGGCCGAGCGCTTGCGATCCGGCGGGAACTTGGCCAGCCAGTGGTCGATGTGCGCGCGGGTCTTGTCGGACAGCGCGACCATCGGGTCGACGTGCTGGCAAGCCTCGAAATTTCCGGTCGCTTTCATGGCAGCAGTGATTCGTGATTGGTGACGCGTGATTGGAAGAAGCCGGCGGAGCGACATGAGACCACGACGGACACGATGGTGCGCCGCCTTCGCAAATCACCCATCACGAATCCCCAACCGCGGCCTTTCATCGATCGATCTCGCCGAACACGATGTCGTAGGTGCCGATCATCGCCACCACGTCGGCCAGCATGTGCCCCTTCACCACTTCGTCCATCGACGACAGGTGGGCGAAACCGGGCGCGCGCAGCTTCACGCGGAACGGCTTGTTGGCACCGTCCGACACCAGGTAGCAGCCAAACTCGCCCTTGGGCGCCTCGACGGCGGCGTAGGTCTCGCCCGCCGGCACGCAATAGCCTTCCGAGAACAGCTTGAAGTGGTGGATCAGGGCTTCCATGTCGTCCTTCATGCCCTCGCGGCTCGGCGGCGCGACCTTGAAGTTGTCGACGATCACCGGGCCCGGATTGGCCTTCAGCCACTTCACGCACTGCTTGATGATGCGGGTGGACTCGCGCATCTCGGCCACGCGGACCAGGTAACGGTCGTAGCAGTCGCCGTTGACGCCGACCGGGATGTCGAAATCAACCTCGGCGTACTTCGCGTAGGGCTGCTTCTTGCGCAGGTCCCAGGCGATGCCGGAACCGCGGATCATCGGACCGGTCATGCCCCAGGCCAGCGCCTGCTCCGGCGGGATCACGCCGACGCCCACGGTGCGCTGCTTCCAGATGCGATTGTCGGTGAGCAGGGTCTCGTACTCGTCCACCCGCGCCGGGAAATCGTCCGCGAACGCATCCAGGTAGTCGAGCATGGAGCCCTCGCGCCACGCGTTGAAGCGCTGCAGCTTGGCACCCTTGCGCCACGGCGACTCCTTGTAGCGCGGCATCTGCGCCGGCAGGTCGCGGTAGACGCCGCCGGGGCGATAGTACGCGGCGTGCATGCGCGCGCCGGACACCGCCTCGTAGCAGTCCATCAGTTCCTCGCGTTCGCGGAACGCATAGAGGAACACGGCCATCGCGCCCAGGTCGAGGGCGTTGGAACCGATCCACATCAGGTGGTTGAGGACACGGGTGATCTCGTCGAACAGCGTGCGGATGTACTGCGCGCGCTCCGGCGCCTCGATGCCCAGCAGGGTCTCGATGGCACGCACGTAGGCGTGCTCATTGCACATCATGGACACGTAGTCCAGGCGATCCATGTAGCCGATCGACTGGTTGAAGGGCTTGGATTCGGCCAGCTTCTCGGTGCCGCGATGCAGCAGGCCGATATGCGGGTCGGCGCGCTGCACGACCTCGCCGTCCATCTCCAGGATCAGGCGCAGCACGCCGTGCGCGGCCGGATGCTGGGGGCCGAAATTGAAGGTGTAGTTGCGGATCTCGGCGTTGTTCAGGCCCGAAGTGTTGCCGTTGGGCACGGTCACGGCGCTCATTTCTTCACCTCCGCGCGCTGGGCGGCTTCGCCGACGGCGGTCTGGTAACGGGCGTCGTCGCGGATCACGCGCGGCACGCCGACGCGGGGGTCGATGGACACCGGTTCGTAGACGACGCGCTTGCGCTCGGGGTCGTAGCGCACTTCGACGTTGCCGATCAGCGGGAAGTCCTTGCGGAACGGGTGGCCGACGAAGCCGTAGTCGGTCAGGATCCGGCGCAGGTCGGGATGCCCCTCGAACAGGATGCCGTAGAGGTCGAAGGCCTCGCGCTCGAACCAGTTGGCGCCCGGCCAGATGCCGGTCAGCGAGGCGACCACCGGCAGGTCGTCGTCCTCGGCGAAGGTGCGCAGGCGCACGCGCAGGTTGTGCGCCACCGACAGCAGGTGCGCGACGGCGGCGAAGCGATGCTCCGGCACCGCCGCGGCGCCGTTGGGCGCCTCGCCCCAGGCGAAACGCCCGGCGCTCTTACCTTCCACGCCGCGCGAGAAGCCTTCCGAGGACACGTCGGTGTCCCACTCGTCGCTGCCGTAGCTGAGGTAGTCCACGCCACTGACGTCGACGAGTTGCTCGAAGCCGAATTCGTCGCGCAGCGCCAGGGCGATGTCGAACCAGTCCGCGGCGGCGACGTCGATCGTCACCTCGCCACGCGGCTCGACGACGGATACCGCGGCTTCGGCGAAACGGGCCCGCAGGCGTTCCACGAAATCAGTCACGCTCGCGCCCATCTCAGCGCACACCCTGCTTGTTGTCGCCGAAGTTGGTGCCGCGGCGGATCTTGCGCTGCAGCTGCAGGATGCCGTAGACCAGCGCTTCGGCGGTCGGCGGGCAACCCGGCACGTAGACGTCGACCGGCACGATCCGGTCGCAGCCGCGCACCACGGAATAGGAATAGTGGTAGTAGCCGCCGCCGTTGGCGCAGCTGCCCATGGAGATCACCCACTTGGGGTCGGGCATCTGGTCGTAGACCTTGCGCAGCGCCGGGGCCATCTTGTTGACGAGCGTGCCGGCCACGATCATCACGTCGGACTGGCGCGGCGAGGGACGGAACACCACGCCGTAACGGTCCAGGTCCAGGCGCGCGGCGCCCGCATGCATCATCTCGACCGCGCAGCAGGCCAGGCCGAAGGTCATCGGCCACATCGAGCCGGTGCGCGCCCAGTTCCAGAGCGCGTCCATGCTCGTGGTGACGTAACCCTGCTGCATCACCGGGTTGTCGCCTTCCGGCCGCAGGATGTCGTCCAGCCGCCCTTCCGGCAGCGGATTGTTCATCAGTCCGGAGATGGTCTCGCTCACTCCCATTCCAGGGCTCCCTTCTTCCAGACGTAGACGAAGCCGAGCAGCAGCATGCCGGCGAACAGGCCCATCTCGACCAGCCCGACCATGCCCAGGTCACGGAAAACCGTCGCCCAGGGCACGATGAAGATGATCTCGAGGTCGAAAATGATGAACTGGATGGCGATGAGGTAGTAGCGCACGTCGAACTGCATGC
>JAUIJO010000281.1 GCA_030431185.1 Gammaproteobacteria bacterium
CAGGTAGCGCTCCAGGCCCTCGGCGGCGGTCAGGCGTTCGAGGATGCGCTTCTTGTCTTCGGTGCTGCGACCGTACTTGCCGCCGGCCTTCTCCAGGCGCTCGTACACCCAGCGGCGCTGCTCGGCGTCGGAGATGTGCATGAACTCGGCGCCGATCGGGCCGGTATAGGTCGCCTTGAGCAGGTCGAGCAGGTCGCCCAGCTTCATGCGTTCCTTGCCGGCGACGCCGCCGGTGCTGAACTCGGCGGAGAAGTCGCTCTTGTTCAGGCGGTGGAACGGCAGGTCGAGGTCCGGCGCGTCGGGCTTCTCGAACAGGCCCAGCGGATCGAGCTCGGCGGCAAGGTGGCCGCGCGAGCGGTAGGCGGTGATCAGGCGGCCGACCGAGCGTTCGCGCTCGTCGCCCATGCCCGACGCCGCGGCCCCCCGGGCGGCGCGACGGCCTGCCTCGGCGATGCTGTCGACGACGGCCGAATGCGGCACGTCCCCGGCTTCGCGGCCCTTGAAGTCATCGAAGTAAGCCTTCCATTTGGCCCCGACGCTGTCGGGTTCGACCAGGTACTGCTCGTACAGGTCTTCGATGTAGGCGGCGTTGGCGCCGAGCTGCGACGACTGGGAAAACTGCTTTAGGAGGCTATCCACGATGGCATCGGGAAACTCTAGGGGAGGGAGGCAGCCCGCGTTGAACGCGTGCGGAATACATTAACGGGGGCCAAGACCTGGAATTATAACGTTACGCGGGGGGGCTACGGCCACCACCCTTATGTCGAATGGGGCGGAAGGGGGCCGGCGGGTTAAGCGCGACTCAGAGTCCAAGTGCCCGGAATTCGCTGCAGGGGCGGGCGCGCTCCCAGATTTCCTGGAACCCGGCCCGCAACTGGCGCACCCGCGCGGGATCGTCGATGCGCGTTTCCCCGTCGACGCGATGTCCGAGCGAGCGGTAGTACCAGCCGCCTCGATCGTTGAAGGCATAGGCGCCGGCGAAATTGAGGTCGACGGGTTCCTCGATCACCCGGAAGGCGATCGCCGAGGCGCGGCGCTGGCCCAGGGCGATCAGGGGCGCCTGGGCCTCCTGCGCGGCCTTCGGGTCGCGCAGCAGCACCCGCAGCTCCCCACCGCCCTGCAGCAGGCGGCGGATGGACGCGAGCACGCCCGGATCGTCGAGCAGCCCCGGGTCGAGCTCGCGCGTGTGCAGGCACAGCTCGCGGCGCGCTTGTCCGACCAGGCCCTGCAGGGTGGCGCGCGCGGCGTCGAAGCCTTCGACCGGGGTGGGCACGCCGAGGGACCGGTGCATGTCCTGGTGGACGATGCCGGCTTCCTCGAAGCGCGGCCCGCGCGGCAGGAAGCCGTGGCGGATGTAGAACGCGATGGCATCGGCCTGCGCGTGCAGGCTGACCGAAGGCCAGCGGTGGGCCCGGGCCTGTTCCAGCAGGGCCCCGAGCATCGCTTCGCCGACGCCCTGTCCGCGGTGCCCGGCCAGCACCGCCATCCGCCCGATGCGGCGCTCCGGCGTCAGTCGCCCGGTACCGATCGGCCGCCCGGCCGCGTCGCGGGCGACCACGTGGTCGCACTGCGGGTCCATGGCGTCGAGTTCGAGGTCGAGCGGTACCCCTTGTTCCTGCACGAAGACCGTCTCGCGCACGCTGCGCAGGTCGGGCAGGGCGGCGGCGTACTCGACCGTCTCGACGCGGAAGGCGGGTGCGGGGTCGCTCATGCGGTCAGGCCTCGTCGTCCTCGGTGAGCAGATGGTAATGGCCATCGAGCAGCAGTTCGAACACCCGGTCCCGGCCCGCCTGCGACAGGGCGTCGTACGTCGCGCCGTCGAGGCTGGCGTTGTTGGCGATGAGCGACGCGTCGGCGGCATCCACGTCGGCTGCCTGGCCGTTGACGAACAGGCGTGCCTGCCCCCCTTCGCTGCGCCGCCAGGCCATCCGCGACCACGGGTGCCGGGCGAGGGTGGCGCCGTTGCGCAGGTCCCACTCGACCTCGATCCGCGAGCGCGCCGGGCCGCCGGCCATGACCTCGCCCGCGCTGCGGTACAGCGTGATGAAGCGGCCGAACCAGTCGCCGAGGCGCTCGGGGTCGTTCATGCGCAGCATGTTCAGCGCTTCGACGGCGCGGTCCATGGCCTGGGCGTCGATCTCGGCCGGGTCGGCCGGCGGCACCAGGTCGGGGTCGCGGTAGCGCAGGGCCTCGTCGGCCTCGGCGGCGAGCGTGTCGACGAAATCGCCCAGCAGCTCGGCGGCCGAGGGCGCGCGCATGCCGACCGAGAAGGTCAGGCAGGCATCCTCGGCCACGCCGTGGTGGGGCACGCCGGGCGGCAGGTAGAGCATGTCGCCCGGGCCCAGCACCCAGTCATGGGTCGGGTTGAAGTCGCGCAGCAGTTTCAGGTCGACGTCGTTGCGGAACTCGAGCGGCGGCGCTTCGCCGGCGTCGATCTGCCAGCGTCGGCGGCCCTGCGCCTGCAGCAGGAACACGTCGTACTGGTCGACATGGGCGCCGACCGAGCCGCCCGGCGCGGCGAACGACACCATGACGTCGTCGATGCGCCAGCGCGGCAGGAAACCGAAGTGCCCGAGCAGGGCGGCCACGTCGGCGTCCCATTTGTCGACGTCCTGCACCAGCAGGGTCCAGTCCTGGTGCGGCATGCCCGGGAACTCGCCCTCGTCGAACGGCCCGGTGCGCACCTGCCACTGGTCCCGCGCGGCGTCGTGGCTGACGATGCGCGACAGCGCCGCCTCCTCGCAGGCGAGGCCGGCGAGGTCCTCGGGTTCCAGCGGCGACACGAAGCCGGGAAAGGCATTGCGGATCAGCAGCGGGCGCTTCTGCCAGTAGTCGCGTAGGAAGTCGGCGGCGGGCATGCCCAGTGGTGGCTGCGCACGCGCGTCGATCTCGATGTGCGGGACGGTGGTGTCCTTGCGGGCACGGGCGGGGCGCTTGGGGGTCATGCGGTGATCTCGTCGTAGCCGCGTCCGAGGAACTGCAGCAGGCACCATCCGTGGCCGAACGGATCGGCGATCGTGGCGATGCGGCCCCAACGGGCCTCGCGGACGTCGCCTTCCTGCGTCGCGCCGGCGGCGAGGGCCCGCGCCAGCGCGGGCGCCAGGTCGTCGACGACCACGTCGCCATGCAGCGGCGTCCAGTGGCGGGCGTAGTCCCGTGGCCGGTCGCCGGCGCCGGACGTGCCCTCGGCTTTCCGGAGCAGGTAGACCGGCACCGCGGCCCCCAACATCTCCACGCCGTCCTCGCCGAAGCGGCGGCCCGCCTCCAGTCCGAAGGCCTCACGGTAGAAAGCCTCGGCCCTGGCGATGTCCGGCACGTCGATGTTGAGCAGCAGGTTCATGGTGGGGACGGTCGAAAAGGCGGGACGGGGAACGCGGGCGAGGTGGATCAGA
>JAUIJO010000023.1 GCA_030431185.1 Gammaproteobacteria bacterium
GGATGAACGGGACGTACTGCTGGCCGGAGTACGGGTTGCTGCGGCCGACCGCGCTGACGATGCCCGCGGTGACCGAGTGGTCGAGGCCGAAGGGCGAGCCGATCGCCACCGCCCATTGGCCCGGCCGGGTGTTGCCGGCATTGGCCATGCGCAGGAACGGCAAGCCCTTCGCATCGATCTTGAGCACCGCGACGTCGTACTGCTCGTCGCTGCCGATCACCTTGGCGTCGAACTCGCGGCGGTCCGACAGGCTGACGGTCACCGTGTCCGCGCCCTCCACCACGTGGTGGTTGGTCAGCAGGTAGCCGTCGTCGGAAATCAGGAAGCCGGTGCCCAGCGACGTGCCGCCCCCGCGGGGACCGCGCGGGCCGGATGGCGGGAACTGGTCGCCGAAGAAGCGGCGGAAGAACTCGGGGATCTCGGCGTCGTCGGGCGACTGGCCACGGGTGTTGCGCCGCGGCGTCACCTCGGCGCGGATGCTGACCACGGCGGGCCCGACCCGCTCGACCAGGCGGGTGAAATCGGGCAGGCCCGATACCAGCGGCGGGGCGGGCGTCGTCGCCGGAGGCGGCGCGATGGAGGCGGTCGGCGTGGCCTGCGCGGCATCGGCCGGCGGCTGGGCGGTGCAGGCCACCGGCAGTGCGGCGGCAATGAGTCCGGACAAGGCAAGGGCGCGAAGCGGTCGGTTCATGGAAGCGGCCTCGAGTGTGGAGGGAGACGGGAGCGACGGGGGCAGGTCCCTGCCCGGGGCGCTGGATGATGCTCAGTGCAGCCTGGGCCCGCCGGGGCCTGGCGTGGCTTCGGGGACGAAGGGGGCCGACGGCGCTTCCTGGTCCGGGGGCGGCTGGAACTGCGGTTCGAACGGATAGAACGAAGGCGATGGCGTGGTGCCGGTGTCGTAACCCACCGAATAGCCTTCGCGCGCGCCATAGCCGGGCAGCACGGCGCGGGGCCAGGGCCGGGCCGGGGTGGGAACCGCGGGCGACGTGGCGCGGGGATCGAAGGGGTTGGCCACCGGCTCGGACCCGGTCGATGCCAAGGCCTGCGATCCAGTGGTGGCCTGCGCGTCGGCCATGGCCGCGGTCGGCGGCCGCGCCGGGCGCGGCGTGGAAACGGGCATGGGCGCCTCGACCGCCGCGACCGTTCGGGAGGTCGCCGGCGTCGACGCCGCCGGGGCGACGGCTGCCGGTGCCCCGACGCCCGGGGATGGCGCGGGTACGGGCATGGCATCGCGCCCCGCCACCTGCGGCGAAGCATCGACCCCGGCCGGCGCATCCGGGTTGCTAAGCGGACGCGCGACGAACAGCGCGGCCACCGCGACCGACGCGGCCAGCGCGGCGCCTGGAATCCAGCGCCGCCGGGCGCGTGGCCGTGCGACCGGCATATCGCCCCCAACCGCGATCGGCAATGCCACGGCCTCGGGCTCGGCGGCCAGCGCTTCAGCCACGCGGGCGGCGAAGTGCTGCGGCGCCATGCCCACCGCCTCGCGGCGCATCACGTCGCCCGCCAATTGCCAACGGCCAACGGTGGCCCGCCACTCGGCATCGTGTCCGAGGCGCCGGCAGGCGAACCGGGCCTCGTCGCCCTGCAGCTCGCAGTCGAACAAGGCGCACAGGGTGTCGCGATCGGCACCGCTCGCGGAAGATTCGGGATGGGACGTGATGGACGTCATGGGTGAGTTCGCTCCGGGGTTCCGGGGGTATCCAGCAAGGGACGAAGGCGGTCATCGATCGCCTCGCGGGCGCGGAATATCCGCGACCGGACGGTACCGATGGGGCAGTCCATTTGCCGGGCAATCTCCTCGTAACTCAGGCCTTCGACCTCGCGGAGGGTGATGGCGACGCGCAGCTCCTCGGGGAGCGACTCGACCGTGTCCATCACGCTGCGCTCGACCTGCTGGCGCATGAGCTCATGCTCGGGTGTATCGGTGTCCCGGAGCCGGATGCCGCCATCGAACTGCTCGGCGTCGGCCGCGTCGACGTCGTCCGTCGGCGGCCTGCGGTTCTGCGCTACGAGATGGTTCTTGGCGGTATTCACGGCGATCCGGTGCAACCAGGTATAGAACTGGGCATCGCCCCGGAAATTGGCCAGCGCGCGATAGGCGCGGATGAACGTTTCCTGGGCCACGTCCTGACACTCGCTCCAGTCGGACACATAACGTCCGATCAACCCGACGATCCGATGCTGGTACTTGCGCACCAGCGCATCGAACGCCGCGCTGTCGCCCTGCTGCACGCGCCTGACCAGCTCCTGGTCCAGCACGTGGTTCAGCCCATGGGCCTTGTCTGGGGCAAGTTCGTTGTCGGCCATGCCGTGCCGGCACTCCTGTCAGCTCGGCCATCAGCCGAACAATGGGACACCCCTTGCGGGGAAAAGTTCAATCAAGACCCTTAATGGGGTCGCCGGCATTCACCTCAAGCGCCCGGCGCGGGCGGCGGGCTCCGCTTGCACGGTGCTTTGACGCGCGCGTCCCCACAATCGGGATCCACGGCACCCCTGGGCTCCCCGGCATTTGACGGCGGGGAAACATCCTCGGGATGATACCGGCCTCCCATACGTTAACGGATGGTGCAGCATGATCGCTGGCCTCGACGGTCTTCGCTTCCAGCACTGGCAAACCTCGCTCCGCGAGGACGGTGTGTTCGTACTCGCATTCGACCGGGCAGGCACCTCGGTCAACACCTTCGCCCAGGACGTGCTGATCGAGCTCGACAGCCTGCTCGAACGCCTTGCCATGGACCCGCCCAAGGGCGTGGTGGTCGCATCGGCCAAGGCGAGTGGCTTCATCGCCGGTGCCGACATCAAGGAATTCCAGACCTTCGACGAGAAGGGCACGGTCGGCGACGCGATCAACCGCGGCCAACAGGTCTTCCAGCGCCTGGCCGAGCTGCCCTGCCCCACGGTCGCCGCCATCCACGGCTTCTGCATGGGCGGCGGCACCGAGATCGCCCTGGCCTGCGACTACCGCGTCGCCAGCCGCTCGCCGTCCACCCGGATCGGCCTGCCGGAAGTGAAGCTCGGCATCTACCCCGGCTGGGGCGGCAGCGTGCGGCTGCCTCGCCTGGTCGGCGCACCGGCCGCGTTCGACATGATGCTGACCGGACGCACCCTGTCGTCCTCGGCGGCCCGGTCGATCGGACTGGTCGACAAACTCGTCGACGAGCCCCTGCTGGTCGACGAGGCCGCCAAGCTCGCCCTGCGCGGCACCACGCGACCGTTCAAGCAGCGCTTCATGGCCTGGCTGACCAATACCTGGCCGGCGCGGCAGGTGCTCGCGCCGGTGCTGGCCAAACAGGTCGCCCGCAAGGCGCGCAAGGAGCACTACCCCGCCCCCTATGCGCTCATCTCGACCTGGCAACGCAGCAGTGGCGATATCCAGGGCCTGCTGGCCGCCGAGCGCCGGTCGGTCGTCAAGCTGTCGTCGACCCCGACGGCGCGCAACCTGATCCGCGTGTTCTTCCTGCAGGAGCGGCTGAAGAGCCAGGGCGGGAAGGACCACGGGATCGCCCGCGTCCACGTGGTGGGCGCCGGCGTGATGGGCGGCGACATCGCGGCCTGGTCGGCATACAAGGGCTTCGAGGTCAGCTTGCAGGACCGCGAGCAGCGCTTCATCGACGGGGCGCTCTCGCGCGGCCGCGCGCTGTTCGACAAGAAGGTCAAGGACGAGGCCCGGCGCGAGCAGGTCAACGCGCGCCTGCGGGGCGACCTGGCCGGCGACGGCGTCGCCGATGCCGACCTGGTGATCGAGGCGATCATCGAGGACCCGGAGGCCAAGCGCGACCTGTACACGACGCTGGAGCCCCGGATGAAGGCCGACGCGCTGCTGACCACCAATACGTCGTCGATCCCGCTGACCGAGCTGCGCGAACACATCCAGCGCCCGGCGCAGTTCGCCGGACTGCACTACTTCAACCCGGTGGCGCTGATGCCGCTGGTCGAGATCATCCACCACGACGCCGTCTCCGAGGCCACCCAGTCCCGGCTCGCCTCGTTCTGCCGGGCGATCGACAAGCTGCCGGTGCCGGTGGCGGGCACGCCGGGCTTCCTGGTCAACCGCGTGCTGTTCCCCTACATGCTCGAAGCCGCCCATGCGTATGCCGAGGGCATCCCGGGGCCGGTGATCGACAAGGCCGCGGTGAAGTTCGGCATGCCGATGGGACCCATCGAACTGATGGATACCGTGGGCCTGGACGTCGCCGCGGGCGTGGGCGCCGAACTCGCCCCCTTCCTGGGCCTCGAGGTGCCGGCGGCGCTGGGCAACGTCGAGGCGGGCAAGCGGGGCAAGAAGGACGGCCAGGGCCTGTACAAATGGGAGGACGGCAAGCCGGTCAAGCCCGAGGTGCCCAAGGACTACCAGGCGCCGGCCGACCTGCAGGACCGCCTGGTGCTGCCCCTGCTCAACGAAGCCGTCGCCTGCCTGCACGATGGCGTCGTCGCCGACGCCGACCTGCTCGATGCCGGCGTGATCTTCGGCACGGGCTTCGCGCCCTTCCGCGGCGGCCCGATCCAGTACATCCGCGAGACCGGTGCCGACGCCTTGCTGGCCCGCCTCAAGGCCCTGCAGGCGTCGCATGGCGAGCGCTTCGCGCCGCGCCCGGGCTGGGAGGCCCTCTGAAAGCAGCCGTATCCGCACGGGGCGGCGATCGCCCGCCCCCCTGCGGGCTCGGCAGGGGGCCGGCCTACATCGTGTAGGTGGCCCGCTCCGACTGCAGCTGGCCGGCCAGCAGCGCTTCGATCTTGCCGCGGACGGTTTCGTTCTCCGCGGTCTCGTTGAACTGCACGCCGACGCCGGAGGGGCGGTTGCCCTGCGCGCCCACGGGGGTGACCCAGACGACCTTGCCGGCGACCGGCATGCGCTCGCTGGATTCGGGCAGGGTGAGCATGAGGAAGACCTCGTCGCCGATGAAATAGCGCTTGGGGGTCTGCACGAAGATGCCGCCGCCCCGCAGGAACGGCATGTAGGCGCTGTACAGCGCGGCCTTGTCCTTGATCGCCAGGGTCAGAATGCCCTGACGCGCACCACCACCACTCATGTCCAGTCCCCTGTTCGCACGCATCCCTGCGTGAACGTCCCATCCAATGCCCGTCGGCCTAGCGACCGCGCTGCGCGGCGCGCCAGGCCATCAAGAGTTCCACCACCGCGAGGTCGGCGCGCACCGTGGTGCGCATGAGGTCCCGGGTGCGATTCGCCTTGTCGAACCACTCCGCCAGACTGCGCGTCCGCGCCGGGTCGGTCAAGTGCGACGCTTCCATTACCACGATGTCGGCGGCGTGCCGGAGGCGCAGCACGATGTCCTCGTCCGCGGTCCAGCGCTTGGCCACGTCGACCGCGGAGCCGCGTCCATCCGCCAGTTCGGCCAGGTCGCGCGCCACCTGCCGGCGCAGCTCCAGGCCCTCGCCTTCCAGCCACTCGTGGGCCAACCCGGGATGGCCGCGCGCGGCCTCCAGCGCCTCGGTCGTGTCGTCCTCGTCGTGTCCCCGCGCCTGCAGCCACCCCAGTGCCTCGTCATGGGGCGGAAGGCGGAACTCGACCTGCTGGCAGCGGCTGCGGATGGTCGCCGGCAGTCGGCCCGGCTGGGCGCTCACCAACCACAGGTAGCGGCCCGGCACCGGCTCCTCGAGGGTCTTGAGCAAGGCATTTGCCGCCGAGGTGTTGATGGCGTCGGCGGGGTCGATGATCGCCACCTGGGCCACCCCGTATTGGGGTGTCAGCGCCATCTGCGCGGACAGCTCGCGCATCTGCTCGATGACGATCTCGGTCCTGAGCCTGGTGCCGTCGCGGGTCGGGATGAAGGAGATGTCGCGGAAATCCGGATGCGAGCCCGCGGCGATCAGCTGGCAGCTCCGGCAGCCCCCGCAGGGTTCGCCCCCCGGCTCGCGGGCCATGCACAGGACGCGACGGGCGAGGTAACGGGCGACGGCATGCTTGCCGAGCAGCGCGGGGCCGCAGAACAGCAGCCCATGTCCCAGGCGGCCGGCGTCCAGCGCCGCGGCCACGCGATCGCAGACCCGCGCCTGCCAGGGCGCGAAGCCGCTGCGATCCTCGACGGCGGCACTCACGCCGGCGCTCCGGCGAGGTAGTCCTCGAGCACCGCGAGGGCGGCGCGGGCGACGTCGGCCTGCGGGCGACTCGCGTCGACGGTGCGGATGCGGTCCGGGGCCGCGGCGGCCCGCGACAGGTAGCCCTTGCGGACGCGTTCGAAGAACGCCTGCTGCTCGGACTCGATCCGGTCGGCCTCGCCGCGGCGGCGGGCGCGCTCCAGGCCCAGCGCGACCGGCACGTCGAGCAGCAGGGTCAGCCCCGGCTCGATCCCCACGACCTCGCGCTCCAGGGTGGCGATCAATGCCGCGTCGCCGCCGCGCGCGGCGCCCTGGTAGGCGTGGCTGGCATCGGTGAAGCGGTCGCTCAGCACCCAGGCGCCACGCCCGAGCGCGGGCAGCACGGTTTCCCGCACGTGCTGAGCGCGCGCGGCGAACATCAGCAGCAGTTCGGTTTCCGGCGCGGGGGGTTCATGCGCGGGGTCGAGCAACAGGTGGCGGATCTGTTCGGCCAAGGGCGTGCCGCCGGGCTCCCGGGTCGTCACCACCTCTTCGCCGGTCGCACGCAGGCGGTCGGCGAGCACACCGAGAACGGTGGACTTGCCGGCGCCCTCGCCGCCTTCCAGGCTGATGAAGCGGTGGCAGCGGCGAAGACTCATGGCGATCGCGGTCCGGTGGCGGTGTCCGGTGCGACGGACTCCTCGGCCTGGCGCGCCTGCCGGTAGCGCCGCACGTAGCGCGCGACGGCGGCGTTGTGCTCGGCCAGGCTGGCGGAAAACGCGTGCCGGCCGCTGCCGTCGCCGAGCGCGACGAAATACAGCGCTTCGCCCTCGGCGGGACGTGCCACGGCCTGCAGCGCCTCGACGCCCGGCATGGCGATCGGGGTCGGGGGCAGGCCGGCACGGGTATAGGTGTTGTACGGGGTATCGGTCTCGAGGTCGCGCCGGCGGATGTTGCCGTCGTAGGCGGGGCCGATGCCGTAGATCACGGTGGGGTCGGTCTGCAGTTTCATGCCGATCCGGAGGCGACGCTCGAACACGCCCGCGATGCGGGGGCGCTCTTCGGCGATGCCTGTCTCTTTCTCGACGATCGAGGCCAGCACCAGCATTTCGTCCGGGGAGGCGAGCACGCTGTCCGGGTCGCGCGAGGCCCAGGCCTCGTCCAGCGCCTTGCGCATGGCGTCGTGGGCCCGCTTGAGCACGTCCAGGTCGCTGTCGCCCAGGGTGTAGTGGTAGGTCTCGGGGAGGAAACGTCCCTCGGGATGCTGGCCGGGATGGCCGATCGCTTCCATCAGCGCCGAGTCGTCGAGCCCGTCCGTCTCGTGCCGCAGCGGCTCGGCGCGCGCGAGCGAGGCGCGCAGTTCCCGCATGTTCCGACCCGGCAGCACCGTGAACGCATAGCGCACGACCTTGCCGTCGCGCATGGCCACGAGGATCTCCCGCGGCGTCATGCCGGGGGCCAGGGCGTACTCGCCCACTTGCAGCCGACCGGCGGCGCCCAGTTGGCGCGCCAGCACGCGCCATTCGGCCTCGTGGCCCTCCCGGACGCCCACCGCACGCAACTTGCGCACCACGACGGGCAGCGAATCACCGCGTTCGACGACGAGATGCCCGCCCGCCTCGATGCCGCCGACCGGCGCGTCGGCGAAGCGGCCGTAGTGTTGCCAGGCGAGGAAGCCCGCCGCCACCGCGAGCATGGCCAACAGCAGTACGAACACGCCCAGGCGGCGCATGACTTTGCGACTCACGACATCTCCATCTCGAATGCGGGATGCTCGGCGGCCAGCCGCGACCGGAGGGCGACGACCTGCCGGTGCGCCGGCGTGTCACGCGTCCAGCACCGCGCCTCGAGCCGTGCGACCGGCAGGATACCCCGCACCGCGTTGCACAGGAAAACCGATTCCGCAGTTTCGACGTCGGCGACGTCCAGCCGCGCTTCGGCGGCGCCGAGCGCCTGCATGGCCCAGGCGCGGCACACCCCGGCGACGCCGCAGCGGTCGACCCGCGGGGTCAGCCAGTGATCGTCGCGGCGCACGAACAGGTTGGCCGAGGTGGCGCATACGACCCCGCCGTCGACCTCCTGCATCAAGCCTTCGTGGACGGCCGACGGGTCGATTCCCTCCCCTTGCCACTCGGCCCGCGCCATGACCTGTTCCAGCCGATTGCAATGCTTGAGGCCCGCCAACAAGGGCTGGACCGCCAGGCGGGTGCGGCACCAGCGCAGGTGCAGCCCCTCCACCGGGGGCGGCGGCGGCACGTCGTGCAGGGACAGTTGCCAGGCCGGCACCGCCGGGTCGGGCGGCGCGTACCCGCGCCCGCCGGGACCGCGACTGACCAGCAGTTTCAGCACGCCCCCGCCGCCGTCGAGCAGCCGCCCGGCCTCCTCGCGTGCCTGGGCGCGATGGGGCAAGCGCAGCCGGAGCCGCTCGGCGCCCCGCGCAAGGCGCGCCCAGTGCGCGTCCCACCACGGCACGGTGCCGGCATGCGCGCGCATGGTCTCGAACAGGCCATCGCCATAGGCCAGCCCGCGGTCGTCGGCGGGCCAGGCGTCGACGGCGCCCGCCCCGAGGAAGCAACGGCGGGGATGCCCGTCCTTCATGCTTCCAGCCCCAACGCCCGCATCATCCCGCGGGCCTTGGCCCGGGTCTCGTCGAGTTCGCGAGCGGGTTCGGAGTCGGCCACGATGCCCGCGCCCGTCCGGAAGCGCAGGGCATCGCCGGCGAGTTCGGCGCTGCGGATCAGGATGTTGAGGTCGAGGTCGCCGTCGCGGTTCAGCCAGCCCATGGCGCCGGTGTACGCCCCGCGGCCCACCGCCTCCAGTTCGGCGATGATCTGCATGCAGCGCACCTTCGGACAGCCGGTGATGGTGCCGCCGGGGAAGGTGGCGCGGATCACCTCGCCGGGCGTCGCCGCCTCGCGCAGGCGCCCACGCACGTTGCTGACGATGTGGTGGACGTGGGCGTAGCTTTCGACCGTCATCAGCTCGTCGACCTCCACCGTGCCTGGCACGCAGACGCGCCCGAGATCGTTGCGCTCCAGGTCGATCAGCATCACGTGCTCGGCGCGTTCCTTCGGATGCCCGACCAGCTCCCGGATGCGCTCGACGTCGTCGTCGCCGGCCAGGCGCGGCCGGGTGCCGGCGATCGGTCGCGTTTCCACCACGTCGCCCCGGACCGACACCAGCCGCTCGGGGGATGCGCTCACCACGCTGCCCCGGCCGGTGGAGAAGATGCCGGCGAAAGGCGCGGGATTGTGTTCGCGCAGGCGCTGGAAGAGCGCCGCGGGATCGAGCCGCCCCGGGAACCGGGCGCGCCAGGCCCGCGACAGGTTCACCTGGAACACGTCGCCGGCATGCAGGTAGTCGAGCACGCGCGCGACGCCGTCGAGGTAACGACCGGGTGGGTCCTCCTCGATCGCGACCGGCGCCTGCCACGGCGGCAAGGGCGCCATGCGCATGGCCTGCATGCAGTCGGCATGGAGGCTTTCGATCAGGTCCTCGTGCCCCGCCTCGGCGACGATCACGCAGTCGCCGCTGACATGGTCGCGCAGCACCGCCGCCGGGCAGCGCAGTGCCATCGCCACCGGCATGGGCCCTTCGGACGCCGGCAGGGCCAGCACGGGCTCCACCTGCCCGGCCAGCTCGTACGCGAGCAGCAGCGCCCAGCCGCCACGGAATGGCCAGCGGGGCTCGTCGCGCGGCGTGCGCTGCGTCGTCCATGCCTGGTCGAGGGCGTGCAGGAAATCCCCACCGAGCGCACGCCCGGCGTGGTCGCGCACGCGGCCCGCCGCATCCAGGGTGATGCCCTCCCCGCGCGTTGCCAGCAACATGTCCCAACGGCCCTGGGCGGTACCGTGCGCGCTGGACTCCAGCAACATGGGGTAGCGGTCAGGGTCGATGCGATGGAGCGACAGCAGGTCGAGGGGCTGGGCGAGCGGGCGGGTCAGCAACATGGCCACATTGTCCGTCATCCGGGCCTGCTTGCGCGCGACCGGACACGTGCAGCTGAAACGACGATCCCCGCCGGGGCGGGGATCGCATGACACTCGACGGCGACAGCGGACCGGGTCAGGTCCGCTTGAACACCAGCGTGCCGTTGGTACCGCCGAAGCCGAAGCCGTTGGACACGGCGACGTCGATGGTCTTCTCGCGCGCCACGTTGGGCACGTAGTCCAGGTCGCAACCCTCGCCCGGGACCTCGAGGTTGATCGTCGGCGGGATGATCCCGTGGTGCAGCGCCAGCACCGAGAAGATCGCCTCGGCGCCGCCGGCCGCGCCCAGCAGGTGGCCGGTCATGGACTTGGTCGAGCTGACCATCGTGCGGTAGGCATGCTCGCCCAGCGCACGCTTGATCGCGAGCGTCTCGGCCAGGTCGCCCAGCGGCGTGGAGGTGCCGTGCGCGTTGAGGTACTCGACCTGGTCGGGGTTGATCCCGGCGTCGGCGAACGCCGCGGCCATGCAGCGCGCCGGACCCTCGCCGTCTTCGCTGGGCGCGGTCATGTGGAACGCATCCGAGCTGGCGCCGAAACCGGCGAGCTCGCAGTAGATGCGCGCGCCGCGCGCCTTGGCGCGCTCGTATTCCTCCAGGATCAGGACGCCCGCGCCGTCGCCCAGCACGAAGCCGTCGCGATCCTTGTCCCAGGGCCGCGATGCGTGCGTCGGATCGTCGTTGCGGGTGGACATGGCCTTCATGGCGCAGAACCCGCCCACCGAGGTCGGCGAGGAACCGCGCTCCGCGCCACCGGCGATCATCACGTCGGCGTCGCCGTACTGGATCATGCGCATCGCCATGCCGATGGAATGGTTGGAGGTCGCGCAGGCCGACACGGCCGAGAAATTGGGCCCCTTGGCGCCGGTGATCAGCGACACCTGGCCGGGCAGCATGTTGATGATGGTGCTGGGCACGTAGAACGGCGAGATCTTGCGCGGACCGCCCTCGTGGTACTTGATGGTCTGCTCCTCGATGCCGAGCAGGCCGCCGATGCCCGAGCCGATCATCGCGCCGATGCGCTCGGCATTGGAATCGTCGATGGTGATGCCCGCATCCTCCAGGGCCATCAGCGAAGCCGCGACGCCGTACTGGATGAAGGGCTCCATCTTCCTCGCGTCCTTCGGGCTCACCCAACGGGTGGGATCGAAGTCGCGCACCTCGCCGGCGATGCGGGTGGTGAACGCGGATGCATCGAAATGGGTGATCGGGCCGATGCCCGAACGGCCATTGACGATGCCGTCCCAACTGGTGGCGACGTCGTTGCCCAGGGGCGAGACGATGCCAAGTCCGGTGACGACTACGCGGCGATGTTTCGACATGGAGGACTCCGGGGCGGTGCACGCGGGCCAGTGGGCCCGGGGCGCAACCGCGAAACTGTTTGATGTAAGTCCGAGGCCAGCGCGGCATTCCGCGACATCGACCGGGACCGGCCTGCACCATGCGGCCCAAGGGGACGCGACTCGGCCCGGGCCGGACGGGATGGGACGCCCGGGCTGCGCCAGCCCCGGGAAAGACGCGGGGCCGCCATGCGACCCCGGTCATGCCAGCACGACAGGCCGGGCGCACCCGCCCCGTCGCCTGGCGACGGGTGCCGGTCCTGGCGGACGGGCACCCGTGATCGATCAGGCCTTGACGTGCGCCTTGACGTAGTCGATGGCCTGCTGCACCGAGGTGATCTTCTCGGCCTCTTCGTCCGGGATCTCGCACTCGAACTCTTCTTCCAGCGCCATCACCAGTTCGACGGTGTCGAGGGAGTCCGCGCCGAGGTCGTCGACAAACGATGCGTTGTTGGTGACTTCCTCTTCCTTGACGCCGAGTTGTTCGACGACGATTTTCTTGACGCGCTCTTCGATGCTGCTCATGGGTTCTCACTCCTCCCGGACGGGATATTCGACGGAATAGTCTAATGGAATCGGGGCCGTGGCGCGCCCCTCGGAAAAGGTTTCTGAATCAGCCGCTTATGAATCGGCCACGCCTCCATGCGCCGCAAGGGTCAGGGCATGTACATGCCGCCGTTCACATGCAGGGTTTCCCCGGTGATGTAATTCGCCGAAGGACCGGCGAGGAACGCCACCGCCCGCGCGATGTCCGCGGGTTGGCCGAACTGCCCCAGCGCGATCTGCCCGAGCATCGCGTTCTTCGCGTCCTCCGGCAGGGAGCGGGTCATGTCGGTGTCGATGAAGCCGGGCGCCACCACGTTGACGGTCACGCCACGCGAACCGATCTCCTTGGCCAGCGACTTGCTGAACGCGATGATCCCGGCCTTGGCCGCGGCATAGTTGGCCTGCCCGGCGTTCCCGGTCACGCCCACCACGGACGCGATGTTGATGATGCGTCCCTTGCGTGCCTTCATCATCGCGCGCATCACGGCCTTGCTGGTGCGGTAGACGCTGGTGAGGTTGGTGTCGAGGATCGCCTGCCAGTCCTCGTCCTTCATCCGCATCAACAGGTTGTCGCGGGTGATGCCGGCGTTGTTGACCAGGATCGAGATCGCGCCGACGTCCCTGGCGATGCCGTCGATCAGCGCGTCGATCGCCGCCGGGTCGGCGACGTCGACCACCCGGCCCTGGCCGCCCCGGGCGGCGAGGCGTTCGCCGATCGCGGCGGCACCCGACTCGCTGGTCGCGGTACCGATGACGGTCGCGCCCTGCGCGGCCAGCTCATCGGCGATGGCGGCACCGATGCCGCGGCTGGCGCCGGTGACCAGGGCGATTTCGCCGGAGAGAGGGGCAGTGCTCATGTCAGTCCTCTGGAAATGCTTGCGGACGCGGAACGATCATACCGTCCACGGCGCGCCGTGGACGGTCCGCGGGGAAAATCGGATCAGCGCCAGTCGGCCAGCGCTTTGTCGAACTCGGCGGCGGTACCGATGGCCCGCGCCTCCAGCGACTTGTCGATGCGTTTGGCCAGGCCGGCCAGCACCTTGCCCGGCCCGCACTCGACCACCCGCGCCACGCCCTGGCCGGCCAGGGCCTGGACGCACCCGGTCCATTGCACCGGCAGGTACAGCTGGCGCACGAGCGCGTCGCGCACCGACGCCACGTCGGGCTGCACGCGGGCGTCGACGTTCTGCACCACGGGCAGGCGCGGCGTCTCCCAGGCGAGCTCGTCCATCGCAATGGCCAGCCTGTCGGCCGCCTCGCGCATCAGCGGGGTGTGCGACGGCACGCTGACGGCCAGCTTGACCGCCTTGCGCACGCCCCGCTCGGCGAGCTGGGCCAGGGCGCTGTCGACGGCGGCGGCATGTCCGCCGATCACGATCTGGCCGGGCGAATTGAAATTGGCGGGCACGACGACGTTGCTGGAGGAGGACACGGCCTCGCACACCTCGACCACGAGGGCATCCTCGGCACCCAGGATCGCCGCCATGGCGCCCGTGCCGGCCGGCGCGGCGTCCTGCATCAGCTGGCCGCGGAGGCGGACCAGGCGCGCGGCATCGGACAGCGACACGGCCCCCGAGGCCACGAGCGCGGTGTACTCGCCCAGGCTGTGCCCGGCCACCATGCCGGGCATGGCACCGCCCCGCGCATGCCACAACCGCCAGGTGGCGACGCCCGCGGCCAGCAGCGCCGGCTGGGTGAACTCGGTGGTGTTGAGGCGCTCTTCCGGGCCCTGCTGGGACAGCGCCCAGAGGTCGACACCGGCGCCTTCGCTGGCCTCGTCGAAGGCGACCCGGACCAACGGGTCCAGGGCGGCGAGCTCCGACACCATGCCGACGGACTGGGAGCCCTGCCCCGGGAACACGAACGCAAGGGTGGAATCGACGGCAAGGGATGACAATGCGGCTTCGGTCACGCGAACACTCACTGAAACGAAGCGCGCATGATACGAGCGATTTCCCGGTGGCGTCTGTACCCGGGCGTATAGTCGGGCGGAACTGCATCACAATCCCGTCCGGCCGCCCCATGCGACAACGCCCTGCTCGATGGCAGGGCGTTCCGTGGGATGGCGCAGCGCGCGAGGGCGGCGGGATCAGTAACGCAACAGCGCCGAGCCCCAGGTGAAGCCGCCACCGAAGGCCTCGAGCAGCACCAGTTGGCCGCGCTGGACCTTGCCCGAGCGCACCGCTTCGTCGAGCGCGAGCGGCACCGAGCCCGAGGACGTGTTGCCATGCCGGTCCACGGTGACGATGACCCGCTCCATCGGCATGTCCAGCCGCTTGGCCGTGGCTTCGATGATGCGCAGGTTGGCCTGGTGCGGGATCAGCCAGTCGATGTCGTGGCGATCCAGGCCGTTGTGTTCGAGCGTCTCCTCGACCACGGAGTCCAGCGCCTTGACCGCGTGCTTGAAGACTTCATTGCCGGTCATCAGGACCTTGACGCCGGCGTTGTGCTCCCCGGGCTTGAAGCCGACCGACACGCCCACCGGGTTCCACAGCAGTTCCTTCTTGCCGCCATCGGCGTGCATGTGGGTGCTGAGGATGCCGGTTTCGGCATCGGCCTTGAGCACGACCGCGCCGGCACCGTCGCCGAACAGCACGCAGGTCGAGCGGTCGCTCCAGTCGAGCATGCGGGTCAGCGTTTCCGCGCCGACCACGAGCACGGTCCGGGCGGCGCCGGAACGGATGAACTTGTCGGCCACCGTCAGGGCATAGATGAAGCCCGAGCAGGCGGCATTGACGTCGAACGCCGGGCAGCCGTTGGCGCCCAGGCGGTGCTGGAGCAGGCAGGCGGTCGAGGGAAAGATGAGGTCGGGCGTGGTGGTGCCGACGACGATCAGGTCCAGGTCGGCGGCGTCGACGCCAGCCGCTTCCATCGCGCGGGTGGCGGCATGGAAGGCGAGGTCGCAGGTGGTCTCGCCTTCGGCGGCGACGTGGCGCTCGCGGATGCCGGTGCGCGCGGCGATCCATTCGTCGTTGGTATCGACGATCTTCGACAGGTCGTCGTTGGTCAGGACTTTCTCGGGCAGGTAGCTGCCCGTTCCCGCGATGCGCGAGAACACGGTTCCGGCGCTGGCCGCGCCTGCATGCTCAGTCATTGCGACTCCGTGCCGGCGTCATGTCCGGCGATTGCAATAATCCGCCAGTCTGTCTGGCCCCGGGACCCTTCGCAACCGCCGCGGATGGCACGCCTGCCATGCGGCAGGACGGCCGGCCGTAGCCGGCGGGGACGCTGCCGCCCCGAAGGCGGCGTGCGTCGCGCCCGTCTCACCGGCGCGACGCAGTGCGAGGGCTTACTCCTCGTCGACGACGCGGCCCTTGGGCTCGACCACCTTCTTGCCGCGGTAGTAGCCGTCGGCGGTGACGTGGTGGCGCAGGTGGGTCTCGCCGGTGGTCGGGTCGGTGGCCAGCTGCTTGGCGGTCAGCGAATCGTGACCACGGCGCATGCCACGCTTGGAGGGGGAAACTCGGGACTTCTGGACTGCCATGGTCTTGCTCCGGATGTAGCGGTTATGACGCGTGAAATGTGGAAGACCTCGGGTCGGAACGCGGGTTCCAGCCCTCAGTCAGGCTTGTTCTTCAATGCCGACAACGCAGCGAATGGATTGGCGCGTTCCAGCTCCGCCTCCTCGGCGGGCCAGTCGCGCTCCATTGCCTCCGTGCCGGGCATCGTCGGCACGACCGGAATGGCCAGGATGAGTTCATCCTCGACCAGGCCGGCGCCCTGCAGCATGCCGTCATCGGGCACCAGCAGCGGTTCGTAGTCCTCTGGCAGCGCGGCCTCGTCCGGTTCGTTCCGGATCAGGCCGAGCCGCTGCACGATCTTCACCGGGTACAGGAAGCGTTGCAGGCTGCGCTGGCAAAGCAGCGGCAGCTCGGCGTCTATGCGCAGTTCGACATAAGGCACCTGCAACGCGTCCCTGTCGAAATCCAGCGAATAGACAACGTCATCGCCGTCGGTATCGACCAGGCTGTCGGCCAGGCGGACCATCGAGGACAACGGCAATCGACCAGCGACGCCGCGCCGCGCGGTCACCATCCGCCAGGCATCCAGCATTTCGGGCACCTGAGCGTGTGGCACATCAGCGGACATAAGCCGCTGAATATTAAGGATGCGCCCGCCCCCTGTCAAACCCGTTCCGCGCCCGGATTCAGCCACCCGCGGGCGACGGATTTGCCCGTCGCGGATCGCCCGGGCAGACTGTGGCGCAACTCCGAAGCCGGGCCGCCCGTGAATCCGATCCTGTTGTCCTGCGTGATCGCGGCCGTGGCCGTCATTGTATTCGTCGTCTGGGGCCGACGCAGCCGGCACCAGCGCGCCGTGCGCGACATCCTCGACGCCGCCGATGCCCTGGAAGCCCGTCTCAGGATGGCACGCGACGAGATCGAGGCGGTGGCCGGCAGCCAGGCAGGGGACCCGGTCCAGGACGCCATGAAGGAAATGCTCCGCCAGCGCCTCTGGCTGCGCGACCATGGCGAAGCCGCGAGCCTGGCGCAGCTGCAGGACGTCCGGGACGGCATCGAGACGGCGCGCGAACGCATCGATCGCCAGCTCGACCGGATCGAGGAAGCCCGGGCACCCACCGTTTGATCGCCACCGCGCGGACAGCCCCGATGCTCATCCTCGCCTCGACCTCGATCTATCGCCGCGAGCTGCTGTCGCGGCTGCGCCTCCCTTTCGAGACCGCGCGGCCGGAGGTGGACGAAACACCGCTCGACGGGGAGTCGCCCGAGGCACTGGTGCGGCGCCTCGCCCGGGCGAAGGCCCGCGCGGTCGCCGTGCAACGACCGGGCGCGTGGGTGATCGGCTCCGACCAGGTCGCCGAACTGGCCGGGCGTCCGCTGGGCAAGCCCGGCGATCGCGACGTCGCGATCGGGCAGCTGATGGCGATGTCGGGCCGCGCCGTGGACTTCCGCACCGGCGTCAGCCTGCTGCGTTGCGACGGCAGCGGCGCCGAACAGGTCCACGAGGCCATGGACACCACCACCGTGTGCTTCCGCACGTTGCGCCAGGACGAGGTGGAGCGCTACCTGGATGCCGAAGCCCCCTACGACTGCGCGGGAAGCTTCAAGTCCGAAGGACTGGGCATCAGCCTGTTCAAGGCCATCGAGAGCCGCGATCCCACCGCGCTGGTCGGCCTGCCCCTCATCGCGACGGCGCGGCTGTTGCGTTCGGCGGGCCACGCCCTGCCCTGAACGACCGGCATGGGCGGCAGCCTCACGGCCGTACGTCGACCGGTTGCTCGGACCAGTCCTCGACGCTGCCATCGCGTCCATGCAGGCGCAGGCCAAGCCAATGCCGGCCCGGGACGACGCGCGACAGGTCGAGTTCGCCCTCGAACCCCACCATCGGGTGCTGCGGGTCGGTGGAGATTTCCCAGTAGGCCGCCACCCCGGTGTCGCGTCGGCCGTAGTCGAGCTGCGACACCGGCTCACCGTCGAGCAGCAGCTCCACGCGCGACAGGCCCACGCCATCCTTGAACGCCCAGCCCGATACCTGCAGGGTGCCCGATGCCTCGGCCCCGGCCGCCGGGGTCTCCAGCCACGCCATCGCCGGCGTGGTGCATTCGGCGCCGGGCTCGGCAGGCCCCGCCAGGCGGAACATCAGGAACCGTTGGCGGCCATGGTCCACGTTGAGGACGCGCGGGGCCGGCAACGGCCCGACTTTCGCGCACAGCGCATGGAAATGCGCGAGCAGGTCGCGGTAGCGGACCTCGCTGGCACCCACCACCAGCAGCACGGGCGCATCGCCCCAGTCCTTCCTGCCGGCGGTTTGCAGGCCCCACAAGCGCAGTTGCGGCGCGCGCCCATGCCGGTGGTTGAGGGGGTGGTCGAGCACGGGGATGTCGGCGTCGCCCAGCGCGAAACCGAGCTCGGCCCCGACCTTGAAGTTGTCCGCCACCACGCGGCTGCCCGCGGGCATCCGCGCCAGTTCCTCCTCGACCGCATGCGACAGGTCGCGCCAGCCGGCGAAGTTGGACGGATACCATTTCCCGGCGGCGCTGCGTGCGCGGACATCGGGCACCGAGACGGCGACGTAGTAGCCGAGGGTGGCCAGCAGGCCGGCGGCGGCCGCCGCCCACAGCACGGCCCGCCACGCCGGCCTCCAGCGCGCGATCGCCAGCGGCACCAGGGGCAGCAGCGCCAGGTACCCGGGCAAGGGCCAGTGGAAGCTCACCCGTTCCGTGTCGGCGAAGAAGCCCAGCACGAAGAAGCCCAGCACCACCAGCGCTCCGAGCAGGGCGAAGTAG
Organism: Gammaproteobacteria bacterium; assembly: GCA_030431185.1. Classification (GTDB taxonomy): domain Bacteria; phylum Pseudomonadota; class Gammaproteobacteria; order Xanthomonadales; family Xanthomonadaceae; genus Marilutibacter. The sequence goes on from JAUIJO010000023.1 coordinate 18,158, forward strand.
CGGCGCTGCGACCGCGTGTCCTGGAGGCCCGCCCGCGCCGCGAGCAGCATCGCCACGAACAGCGGCGGCGTCACCAGCAACGCCTGGATGGCCACGAACAGCAGCCCGTCGAGATGGAAGGACCAGGGGTGTCGATCCACGAGCTGGAAACGCAGCCCCGCATCGGCATTGTCGAAGTTCCACGCCACCAGGGGCGCCCACGCGGCGGCGCCGAACGCGATCGCGGTCCACACGCGCATGTCGCGCAATACGCGGCGTCCGTCGACCATCAACAGCAGGGCGAGGAACCCCACGCCGATCACGGCGATGAAGCGGTAGTGGCTGAGCGCCCCCATCGCCAGGCCGAACGCGAGCTCGAGCGCGGACGCGGCATCGACCCGCTTCAAAAGTTTCGC
>JAUIJO010000024.1 GCA_030431185.1 Gammaproteobacteria bacterium
CTGTACCGCGGTTACCCGATCGAGCAGCTGGCCGAGAAGTCCAGCTTCCTCGAGGTCGCCTACCTGCTGATGAACGGCGAGCTGCCGACCCCGGCCGAGTTCAGCGCGTTCGAGCACGAGGTCACGCATCACACGATGATGCACGAGCGCCTGAAGAACTTCTTCCAGGGCTTCCAGTACGACGCGCACCCGATGGCCATGCTGGCCGGTACCACGGCCTCGCTGTCGGCGTTCTACCACGACACGCTCGACCTCGAGGACCCGGAGCAGCGCCGCCTCGCGGCGATCCGCCTGCTGGCGAAGATGCCGACCCTGGCCGCTGCCGCGTACCGCTATTCGATCGGCTGGCCGATCCGCTTCCCGCGCAACAACCGCAGGCATCACCGCGCTGTGGGGCCCCGCCCACGGCGGCGCCAACGAAGCCGTGCTGAAGATGCTGGCCGAGATCGGCACCCCGGACAAGGTCGACGCGGCCGTGGCCCGGGCCAAGGACAAGAACGACAGCTTCCGCCTGATGGGCTTCGGCCATCGCGTCTACAAGAACTTCGACCCGCGCGCGAAGATCATCCGCGAGATGACCCACAAGGTCCTCGGCGAGCTGGGCGTCGACGATCCGCTGCTGGACGTCGCGCTGAAGCTGGAGGAGGCCGCGCTGAAGGACGATTACTTCGTGCAGCGCAAGCTCTATCCGAACGTCGACTTCTACAGCGGCATCATCTACAAGGCGCTGAAGATCCCGACCGAGATGTTCACGGTGATGTTCGCCATCGGCCGCACCGCCGGCTGGGTGGCGCATTGGCTGGAGCAGCAGGAGGATCCGGAGAACAAGATCGGGCGCCCGCGCCAGATCTACACCGGCTCGGTCCCGCGCGACTACGTGGACCCCGACAAGCGCTGATCGCGTCTGCCTGTTCCGGATCGACCCGACGCCCCGCCTTCGCGGGGCGTCGTCGTACCAGGGGGGCGGTTTGCCGCCCGCCCACGTCCGGGCTCAGCCCCCCGGCGCCGCCGTCCAGCCCGCCATGTCCTCGTCGAGCAGCATCTGCTGCACATGACTGGCCGAGGCACGTGCCATCGGCCGTTCGTCGATCCCCGACAGGGGCGCCTGGCGGAGCACCGCGCGCGGCAGCACGGTCAGGTCGAAACTGATCGTGTCCGCGGCGAAGACCCAGACCGGGAAGTCGCCGTCCCGCTCGCGGTCCAGGCGCAGGTGCCGGCTGCGGGATTCGGCGGGGATGCGGTGCTGCTGCAGGAAACGCGCCACGGCATCGGGATCATCGTCATGCAGGTGCAGGGCGACCGGGCTGTGGCCATCGGCGGTGCCCTCGAGCACGGGGCCGACCAGGCGCGGGGAGAACGGTGCGAAGAACTCCAGGGCATGCACGGCCGCCTCGCGGCGCTCGCGCAGCGCCTGGCGGTTGTCGGGCTGGAACAGGCGCTGGTATTCGCGCAGCGCGCTTTCGATCTCGCGGTTGCGCGGCAGCGAGGCGTCGTCATGGATGCCCAGCCGGTGCGCCGCCTTCAGCTTGGCCTGGTGATAGTCGCGGATACCGCCCTCGGCCATCAGCCGCGCCGCCTCGTGGGCGAGGCGGTGTCGACGTTCGCGGGTGCGGGTCTGGGCATGCTGGTGGGCATGCGCGTGCTGTCGGGCGTGGGGCATGGGAACCTCCGCAGCGGCACGGCTCGGGCGGCCCGGGGCCGCCGAGGTCGGCCGATTGGCCGACACCCCAACGCTATCACGCCGTTCGCGACAGGGGAAAGACGGGGCCGGCCGCGCTGGCGCGCGACCCGCTTCGTCGTGACCCGGTTCAGAAGATGTCGAAGGACTCTTCCGCCGGCACCGTGTCGTCGCCGTAATCGACGTAGGTCTGCATGCGCTCCAGGTCCTCGGTCTTGACCCACTCGGTGACGCCGCCGCTGCCGTCGGGCAGCAGGCGGCCGTCGGCCGAGACCGACACCTTCACCATGTCGTCGGGCGGCAGGTTCGGCGTGATCGGCTGGTCCCGGGTGGCCACGCGCATGTAATCGATCCAGATCGGCAGCGCCGCCCGGCCGCCGTACTCGCCCCGGCCGAGCGACTGGAAGTTGTCGCGTCCGACCCAGACGGTGGTGACGAACTGCCCGCCCACACCGGAGAACCAGGCGTCGCGGTAGTCATTGGTGGAGCCGGTCTTGCCGCCGACGTCCTCGCGGTCCAGCACCCGGGCCGCGGTACCCGTACCGCGCAGGACGACGTCGCGCAGCATGGAGATGACCTGGTAGGCGACCCGGTTGTCGATCACGCGCGGCGCGTCGACGGTCTCGACGGGCTTGCCGTCGGCGGTGGTGGTGGCGGTCCCGGTGTCCTCCGGCTCGGGCGCAGGCTCGGGCTTCGCGGGTGCGGGTGCCGGTGCCGACGCCGGGCCCAGGTTGAAGCCGTCGACCACGTGGCGCGTGGCGGCGGCGCGACTGCTGACGCTGCAGCTGAGGCAGGCCGTGGCCGGGTTCTCCTTGAACATTACGGCGTCGTTGCGGTCGCGGACCTCGTCGATGAACCACGGGTCGATGCGGAAGCCGCCGTTGGCGAACACCGCATACCCGCGGGCGACCGAAAGTGGGGTCAGCGAAGCGGTGCCCAGCGACATCGACAGGTTCGGGGGCAGCTGGTCCTTCTCGAAACCGAACTTGCTGATGTAGTCGCGGGCGAAGTCGACGCCGATCGCGTCGAGCAGGCGCACCGACACCAGGTTGCGCGACTGCACCAGCGCCTCGCGCAGGCGCATCGGGCCGGCGAAGTTGCCGCTGGAGTTCTGCGGGCGCCAGACCTTGCCGTTGCGCTGCTTGAACACCACCGGGGCATCCAGCACGATCGAGGCCGGGTTGTAGCCGCGCTCCATCGCCGCCGCGTACACGAACGGCTTGAAGCTCGAGCCGGGCTGCCGGCGCGCCTGGGTGGCGCGGTTGAACTCGTTGCCGGCGAAGCTGAAACCGCCGGACAGGGCGCGCAAGGCGCCATTGGACGGGTCGAGCGACACCAGGGCGGCCTGGGCGCGCGGCAGCTGGCTCAGTGCATAGCTCGTCTTCCCGGGAGGCAGGGGCAGCGCTTCGCCTTCGGGTACGTCCGCGGTGGACTCCGGCTCGTCCACGGTGGCCCTCAGCCGTACCTGGTCGCCGCGCTTGAGCAGCGTCGCCGGGTCACGCGAACCGAAGCTGTTCTTCTTGGTGACCTCCACCACGCGCCCGTCGCCCAGCGCCAGCTCGGCACGGCCGCCTTCCACGCCCAGGACCACGGCGGGCAACAGGTTGGCCTGGGCCGGGATGTCGGCCAGGCGCTTGCCGGCGGTGGCGGCGTCCTCGCCCGGGGCCAGTTCGAAGTGCTGCTCGACGCCGTGCCAGCCGTGGCGGCCGTCATAGGTCAGCAATCCGTCGCGCAGGGCCTTGTCGGCCGCGGCCTGCAGGGTCGGGTCGATGGTCGTGGTGACCTTGTACCCCTGGGTCAGGGCCTCGGCCCCGAAGCGCGCCACCATCTCCTGGCGCACCATTTCGGCCACGTACGGGGCATAGACCTCGATGGGCGGCTCATGCGGCTCGGCATGCATCGGCACGGCGCGCGAGGCCGAGACTTCGGCCGCGCTGGCGAAGCCGAGCTCCCCCATGCGCTGCAGGATGTAGTCCCGGCGTTCGCGGGCGCGCTCGGGATTGCTCAGCGGGTTGCCGCTCGAGGGGAACTTCGGAATGCCGGCCAGCGATGCCATCTCGTCCAGGTCCAGCTCCGCCAGCGGCTTGCCGTAGTAGAACTGCGCCGCCGCGCCCACGCCGTAGTTGCGGTGGCCGAAGAAGCTCTTGTTGAGGTAGAGCTCGAGGATCTCGTCCTTGCTCAGCTCGCGCTCCATCCGCATCGCCAGCAGCATCTCGCGCAGCTTGCGCATGTAGCTGTATTCGGAATCCAGGAAGAACTGGCGCGCGACCTGCTGGGTGATGGTCGAGCCGCCCGGGACGCGCTTGTCGTCGGTGGTGGCCAGCAGCCAGACCGCCCGCGCCACGCCCTTGTAGTCGACCCCGTGGTGCTCGTAGAAGCGGGCGTCCTCGGTGGCGATGAAGGCGTCCTTGAGGCGCTTGGGCACCTCCTGGATGTTGACCGGCGACCGGCGCATCTCGCCGAACTGGGCCATCAGGCGGCCGTCGCGGGTGTAGACGTACATCGGTTCCTGCAGTTCGACGGTGCGGAGGGTCTCCACATCCGGCAGCTTCGGGACGATCACGTAGTACAAGGTGCCCAGGGCAATGGCGCCCAGCAGCGCTGCGCCCACCAGGGCGACCAGCGCCCAGCGCAGCAAGCGTCGAATTCGTGACATCTAGATCCGGTTCCGGGTTTCTGTCTTCAAGAAAGCGCAGTATAAGAGGTGTGCCGCCCCGGGGGGCGGGGTACGTACCGGCGACGGGTCGCCGGGCAGGGGAGTCGGAAAAAGGGGAGCGAAACAGGTTCCCAGTTGCATCGACACGGGGTTAAAGTGACGGAGAGGGGCAATTTCCGCACGAAGTGGTTGCCAGTCCGTCAAAAGTCCGTTATCTAAGACGGGGCCACACGAAGTGCGCGTAAGCGCTTGTGGTATGGGGAGAAAATCGTGGGTGTCATCACAAAAAGCCAGCCGGCGCTCGTCGGTGTGGATATCAGTTCTACTGCCGTGAAGCTTTTGCAGCTTTCCCGGTCAGGAAATCGCTATCGCGTGGAGCACTACGCGGTTGAACCTCTACCGCCCAACGCCGTCGTCGAGAAGAACCTCGTCGAAGTCGAGGCGGTGGGCGAGGCCATCAAACGGGCCGTCGCGCGTTCCGGGACCCGTGCCCGGCATGCCGCCGCCGCCGTGGCCGGCTCGTCGGTGATCACCAAGGTGATCCCGATGCAGGCCGACCTCGACGACGACGACATGGAGTCGGCCATCGAGCTGGAGGCCGTCAACTACGTTCCATACCCGATCGAGGAAGTGAACCTCGACTTCGAGGTGCTGGGCGCGACGCCCGGGACGAGCGAAACGGTCCAGGTGCTGCTCGCCGCTTCCCGCGCCGAGAACGTCGAGGTCCGGGCATCCGCCCTGGAGCTGGGCGGCCTGATCCCCAGGGTGATGGACGTCGAGGCCTTCGCGGTCGAGAACGCCTTCGCCCTGATGGCCGAGCAGATGAGCGCCGCGCGTGACGGGCTGGTGGCCCTGATCGACATCGGCGCGACCATGACGACGCTCAACGTCATCCGCAAGGGGCGCAGCATCTACAACCGCGAGAACGTCTTCGGTGGCAAGCAGCTCACCGACGAGGTCATGCGGCGCTACAGCCTCAGCTACGAGGAGGCGGGCCTGGCCAAGCGCCAGGGCGGCCTGCCCGAGAGCTACGAGGTCGAGGTGCTGGAGCCCTTCAAGGAGGCGACCACCCAGCAGGTCAGCCGCCTGCTGCAGTTCTTCTACGCCGGCAGCGAGTTCAACCGCGTCGACCAGATCGTCCTCGCGGGCGGTTGCGCGTCGATCCCGGGGATCGCGGCGATGGTGGAAGAACAGCTCGGCGTCCCGACCGTGATCGCGAACCCGCTCGCCAACATGACCCTCGGTCCCCGCGTCCAGGCCCATGCCCTGGCGCAGGATGCCCCGGCGCTCATGATCGCCTGCGGCCTGGCCCTGAGGAGCTTCGACTGATGGCAAGAATCAATCTGCTCCCCTGGCGCGCCGAACGGCGCAAGCAGCGACAGAAGGAATTCGGGGTCATGGCGGCGCTTTCGGCGCTTGCCGCGGTCATCGTGTCCTTCCTGATCGTGAGTTACTACAACGGCCAGATCAGCGGCCAGAACGTGCGCAACGACTACCTCAAGACCCAGATCGCCCAGGTCGACAAGCAGATCGAGGAGATCGAGGAGCTCGACCGCAAGAAGGGCAAGCTGCTGGCCCGGAAGGAAGTCATCGAGGAACTCCAGGCCAATCGTTCGCAGATGGTCCATCTGTTCGACTCGCTGGTGCGGACCATCCCCGATGGCGTCGTGCTCACGGCGATCAAGCAGGATGCGCAGATCCTGACCCTGACCGGACGCTCGCAGTCCAACTCGCGGGTCAGTACCTACATGCGCAACCTGGAGAGCTCGGGCTGGATGACCAAGCCCGATCTGTCGATCATCGAGGCAAAGGGGACCGACAAGGGCCTGCCGTACGAGTTCAGCCTCCAGGTCAAGCTCGCCAACCCGAATGCACCGGTGGACGAGGACGGCGACGGTATCCCGGACGAACCGGTCGCGATGACCGACGACGCCGGCATCGAGGGTGAAGCCGCTGCACCGGCCCTGCTGGCGCCGGTGGAAGACGCCGCCGCACCTGCCGCGAACGACGACGCCGCGACTCCCGCGGCCGAGCCGGCCGCGACCGGGGACACGGCGCCTGCCGCGGCCCCGCCGGCGGAGGCGGAAGGTGACACGATCGATGCGGACGGACCCGATGCCGCCGAGCCTGCCACTGGAGCTGCGTCATGAGCCAGAAGAAAATTTCCCTGCGCGAGCTCGATTTCAACAACATGGGCTCCTGGCCGCAGCAGGCCAAGATCGGCTTCTGCGTGATCATCGGGCTGCTCATCGTCGGTTTGACCTGGTACCTCTTCGTCAGCGACAAGAAGGACCAGCTCGCCGGCCTGGAGCGGACCGAGACCCAGCTGCGCGGCGAGTTCGAAGAGAAACAGGGCCGCGCCGCCAACCTCGAGCCCCTCAAGCAGCAGCTCGCGCAGATGGAGCAGCAGCTCCAGCAGATGCTGCGCCAGCTGCCCAGCAAGACGGAAATGCCCGACCTGATCGTCGACATCTCGCAGACGGCGCTGGCCACGGGCATCACCAACGAGCTGTTCCAGCCGGGCGCCGAGCAGCCCAAGGAGTTCTACGCCGAGAAGCCGATCGCGCTGCGCATGGTGGGCACCTACCACCAGTTCGGTGCCTTCGTCAGCGGCGTGGCTTCGCTGCCGCGCGTGGTCATCATGACCATGCATGACATTTCCCTGCAGCCCCGCGGCGGCAAGGATGCGGTGATCACCTCCAACAGCCCGCTGGAGCTGGTGGGTACCGTGAAGACCTACCGTTACCTGGACGAAGACGAAGTCGCCGTCCAGGAAGCGAGCCAGGACAAGAAGAAGGGAGGGTCCTGAGCATGCATGGTTCAGCAGGTAAGCAGACGAAGCACCCTCTTGGTCGCGCGGTCGCGGCGGGCCTGGTCCTCGTGGCGCTGGCGGGGTGCTCCCGCGGCATCACGAGCACGCCCGGCGAGGCGCCCAACCTGGAGAAGTGGATCGACGAAGTGAAGGCGCGTCCCGCGCCGCCACTGGATCCGCTGCCGGTGATGCAGCAGTTCGAAAGCTTCGAGTACAACGCGCAGGCCATGCGCGATCCCTTCAGTCGTGCATTCCGCGACCAGGACAGTGGAAGCGGTCCGCGACCGGACTCGTCCCGCCGCAAGCAGACGCTGGAGCAGTTCCCGCTCGACAGCCTCGACATGGTGGGGACGCTGGGGGCCGGCAGCGGGATCGTCGCGCTGGTGATGGCACCGGACAAGGTGACTTATCGGGTACGGCCCGGTGCGTACATGGGACAAAGCGACGGTCGGGTGACCGCAGTCTCGGAAGACCGCATCGAGCTGGTGGAACTGGTGCCGGATGGCGCGGGTGGCTGGCTTGAACGTCCGGCGTCCGTTGCATTGGAAGATCAATGAGTTTGGGGGATAGCACGATGACCGTTAACAACGCCAACAACCCGCGGCCCGCCCGGCGCCCAATGCTCCTGCGCACTGCCGGTGTCGGCATCGCGGTGGGCGCTATCGCGGCATTCAGCGCCGTCCATGCCCAGGAGGCCATGCCGCAGGCGGCAGCGGTCGCCGGGCAGTCCGTCGCGCCGACACCGAACGTGGATCCGGCCAAGCGACTGCCGGGCGCGATCGAAGTGTCGAAGATCGACTTCAAGCGAGGCGAGGGTGGCGCCGGTCGCCTGATCCTGAGCTTCAGCGGGGAGGGCGCCAGCCCCGACCTCCGCAGCGTGGGATCGACCGTCACCATCAACGTGGGCAACGCCGAGCTGCCGTCTAGCCTGCAGCGGCCCCTGAACGTCACCGACTTCGCCACCCCGGTGCAGCGCATCGATGCGCGCAGCTCGGGCGCCGGCACGTTGCTGACCCTCGATACCAAGGGCAACTACGAGTCGATGGCCTACCAGACCGGCAGCGACTACATCGTGGAGATCGTGCCGCGCGCCGCGACCGCATCCACTGCGGCGGCGGATACGGACCGGTCGATGGGCGCGGGTCGTGCCGTGGGTGCGACCAGCAGCGCGGGTTCCAGCCGCGGCTACTCCGGCCGTCCGGTGACGTTCAACTTCCAGGACGTGCCGGTACGCACGGTCCTGCAGCTGGTCGCCGAGGAATCGGGCCTCAACGTGGTCGCCGCCGACACGGTGCAGGGCAACGTGACCCTGCGCCTGATCAACGTGCCGTGGGACCAGGCCCTGGACATCGTCCTGCAGGCCAAGGGCCTCGACAAGCGTCGCAGTGGCAACGTGATCTGGATCGCGCCCCAGGCCGAGATCGCCAGCTATGAGCAGGCCAAGGAAGACGCCCGCATCGAGCTGGAGAACCGTGTCGACCTGGTCACCGAGTACGTGCAGGTCAACTACCACAACGCCGCGCAGATCTTCAAGGCACTGACCGAGGCCAAGGGCATCGGCGGCCAGGGTGGCGGCAATGGTGGCAGCGGCGGGAACAGCAACGAGAACGGCTTCCTCTCGCCGCGTGGACGCCTGGTCGCCGACGAGCGCACCAACACGCTGATGATCAGCGACATCCCCAAGAAGGTCGCGCAGATGCGCGAGCTGATCAAGGTCATCGATCGTCCCGTCGACCAGGTGGTGATCGAGGCCCGCGTCGTCATCGCCACGGACACCTTCGCCCGTGAGCTGGGTGCGCGTTTCGGCATCAGCGGTGCCTCGGGCAAGGATGGCGATCGCAGCTCCGTCGGCTATGGCGGCGACATCGGCTCCTCGGGTTCGAATGCGCAGTCGCGATCCGACGCGCTGATGAATGGGGACAGCATGTTCGACGTGACCCGCAGCCTGATGAGCAACCTGGGCGTGCAGAATCCTGCCGGCTCGGTGGCCCTTTCGATCCTCAACGCCGGGTATGCGCTGGATGTTGAGCTGTCGGCCATGCAGGAAGAAGGCCGCGGCGAAGTGATCTCCAACCCGCGCGTCGTCACCAGCAACCAGCGTGAAGCGGTGATCCGCCAGGGCCAGGAAGTGGGCTACGTGACGATCTCGCCCCAGCAGGGCGGCAACAGCATCCCGATCCCGAACGTGCAGTTCAAGGACGTGCTGCTCGAGCTGAAGGTCACCCCGACCATCACCCATGACGGTCGCGTGTTCCTGAACATGGCGATCAAGAAGGACGAGGTCGAAGGCTTCACCGACACCTCGATCGGCAGCGTGCCTCAGATCGCCAAGCGCGAGGTCAACACGGCGATCCTGGTCGAGGATGGCCAGACCGTGGTCGTCGGCGGCGTGTATGAGTTCCGCGATCGCAGCGACATCAGCAAGGTGCCGTTCCTGGGCGACATCCCCTTCCTGGGCAACCTGTTCAAGAAGAAGGGCCGCTCCAAGGACAAGGCCGAGCTGCTGATCATGGTCACGCCGAAGGTCCTGCGGGTCGAGCAGCGCTGATCCGCTCCTGGCCGGGCCCGGCGAACGCAAGGGCCGGGTTCCAGCGATCGAAAGGGGAGAGGGCCGCGAGGCCCTCTCTTCGTTTGTGCAATCCTTGCCGGCAAGGGCATGCCTGAACGAAGGACCGCCCTGCACGGAACCATCGGGGTATACGCTGGTCGAAAGCGTGGATACGTGGACGCACCGAGATGAATCACGAGGATCGAATGGACAGCACTCCCCCGAGCAGGCCCCAGGTGGATTCGACCGCCCGGCTCCATGACGCCTTCAAGGCGCTGCGCGACGCGCTCTCGGCGGAGATCGTCGGGCAATCGGCGCTGATCGAACGCCTGCTCATCGCGCTGCTCGCGGACGGGCACCTGCTGGTCGAGGGCGCCCCGGGCCTGGCCAAGACCAGCGCGATCCGGGCACTGGCCTCGCGCCTGAAGGCCGACTTCGCGCGGGTCCAGTTTACTCCGGACCTCTTGCCGGCCGACTTGACCGGCACCGAGGTCTGGCGCCCCCAGGACGGCCGCTTCGAGTTCCAGTCCGGGCCGATCTTCCATCCGATCCTGTTGGCCGACGAGATCAACCGGGCCCCCGCGAAGGTGCAGTCCGCGCTGCTCGAGGCCATGGGCGAGCGCCAGGTCACGGTGGGGCGGGCGACCTATCCGTTGCCCGCGCTGTTCCTGGTGATGGCCACCCAGAACCCCATCGAACAGGAAGGAACGTTCCCGTTGCCGGAGGCCCAGCTCGACCGCTTCCTGATGCACGTACGGATCGCCTATCCCGAGGTGGACGCGGAAACCGAGATCCTGCGACTGGCGCGCGAGCGCGCGCGCAACGCGATGCAGGCGGTGCCCGAGGCGGTCGACAGGATGCCCATCGAGGATGTCTTCGATGCCCGTGCGGCCGTGCTCGACCTGCACGTCGCACCCGCGGTCGAGCGGTACCTCGTCGAGATCGTCCTCGCGTCGCGGGACGCATCGCGCTACGACGCCGACCTCGGTCGCCGGATCGCCTGGGGCGCGAGTCCGCGCGGCTCCATCGCCCTCGAACGCTGCGCCCGCGCCCATGCATGGCTGGCCGGACGCGACTACGTCACCCCGGACGACGTGCGCGAAGTGGCCCCGGACGTGCTCCGGCATCGCGTGCTGCCCAGTTACGAAGCCACTGCCGAAGGATGGGATGGCGGGCGCCTCGTCGACGCCTTGCTGGACCAGGTTCCCCTGCCCTGACGGCGATGGCCCGCGCGAATCCAATGCAGCCACGAGTGCAGGGCGATGGCATCGCGCCCACGCTGGGCGAGCTCGTCGGCCTCAAATCGCTGGCCGGCGCCCGTCGCCCGCCCCGCCACGGGCGGCACGGCGTGACCGGCCCGGCCCTGTCTCCGTTGCGCGGACGGGGCATGGACTATGCGGAATCGCGCGAGTACGTGGCCGGTGACGATGCCCGCCACATCGACTGGAAGCTGACGGCACGCACCGGCCGCGCGCACACCAAGATGTTCCAGGCCGAACGCGAGCGCCTGACGCTCGTCGTCGCCGACACCGCGCCCGATCTCTACTTCGGGACGCGCGTGCGCTTCAAGTCCGTGCAGGCGGCCCGAGCCGGCGCGATCGCGGCGTGGGTCGCGGCCCGGGATGGCGACCGGATCGCGGCGCTGCGCGGGAGCATGCACGAGCCGCCGGTGCCCCCGGCGGCCGGCACCCGCGGCGTGCTGCGCACGCTGGACGCCCTGGTCCGCTGGTACGCCGGGCCACCCCGGGACGACGGGGGCCTCGGGATGGCGCTTGACCACGCGCAGCGCCTGCTTCGGCCCGGTTCGCGGCTGGTGGTGCTGGCCGACGCGGGAAGCGTGGCCGACCTGCCGGCGCAGCGCTGGCCCGTGCTGGCCCAGCACCACGAAGTCATCCTGCTGATGCTGGTCGATCCCTTCGAGGTATCGCCGCCGAAGGCCGTCCTGCCCTTGACCCGCGGCGAAGGGCTGGACGCCGCCCGGGTCGAACTGGACCTGGGCTCGAGTGTCGTGCGCACGCGCTGGCGCGAACGGTTCAGTGCCCCTGTCGCCTCCGCGCTGGCGCAACTGCCGGCGCGGGGCGTGCGCGTGGCTGCGCTTTCCACCGCCGACGCCAGCGACGCATGGTTGCCGCTGCTCGGTCGTGCCCGGCCCCAGGTGGCCTGATCGTGCCGATGCTGGCCACCATCGTCCTGCGCGACATCCATCAGCCCGCCGCGCCCCCCTGGTGGCCGCCGGCGCCGGGTTGGTGGGTGCTGGCCTGCGTCGTTCTTGCCCTGGTGGCAGTGCCGTGGGCGCTACATGCCTGGCGGCGTCGCCGTCGGCGCCGCATCGAAGCCCTGTTCGACGCGTCCATCGGCCAAGCCGCGACGCCTGCCGACGCGCTGGCCGCGATGTCGGACCTGCTGCGACGCGCGGCGCGCCGCCATGATGCCCGCGCCGACCGCCTCCAGGGCGATGCGTGGCGGGAATGCCTCGACAAGGGCGTGGACCCGCCGCGGTTCGACGGGCACCTGGGCGACCTGCTCCTGGACGGCGGCTTCCGACCCGATCCCGATCCCGACCAGGTCGCCGCGGTCGGTCGGCTGGCGCGCATCCGCTTCGTCGAATGGATGGAGTCGCGATGATGGCCGCGATCGCATCCATGGCAGGCTTCGACCCCGGGGCCATTGCGCTGGCGTGGCCCGCCTGGCTGTGGGCCCTGCCGCTGCCCCTGCTGGCCTGGTGGGCGCTGCCGGCGCAGCGATCCTCCGCGGTGGCCATCCGGATGCCCCAGCTCGGTCGCCTGCGCGGGCTGGACGGACCGGTCGGACGCGGTGGGGGGCGACGTCCCGGTGTCTTGTTGTGGCTGGCCTGGGCCCTGTTGTGCCTGGCCGCCGCGCGTCCGCAGCAGTTGGGCGAACCCATCGAACCGCCCCAGCCGGGGCGCGACCTGATGCTGGCGCTCGACCTCTCGGGCAGCATGGACGAGCCGGACATGCAGCTGGGCGGGCGCCCGGTGGATCGGCTGACGGCGGCCAAGGCGGTGCTCGCGGACTTCCTCGACCGGCGCGCGGGCGACCGCGTCGGCCTGCTGGTGTTCGGACGTCGTGCCTATGCCCTGACCCCGCTGACCCCTGACCGCGAATCCGTGCGCCAGCAACTGCAGGACAGCGTGGTGGGACTGGCCGGCCAGGAGACGGCCATCGGCGACGCGATCGGCCTGGCGGTCAAGCGCCTGCGTGACCAGCCCGAGGGCCAGCGCGTCCTGATCCTGCTGACCGATGGCGTCAACACCGCGGGACTGCTCGAGCCCGACAAGGCCGCACAGCTCGCGCGCGACAACGGCGTGCGGGTGCACACGGTGGCTTTCGGCGGCGATGGCGCGATGTCGGTGTTCGGCTTCCAGTTGCCCATGCCCGGCGGTGGCGACGAGATAGACGAGGCGACCCTGCGCCGCATCGCCGAACAGACCGGCGGCCAGTTCTTCAGGGCCCGTGACACCGAAGCGCTGGCCGGCATCTACGCCGAGATCGACCGGCTCGAGCCCGTCGAACGCCCGGGACCGGCCGTAAGGCCGCGCATCGAACGTTATGCGTGGCCGCTGGGCGCGGCCTTGCTGCTCGCGCTCGTCGCGTTCCTGCTGCCGCCACGGTGGCGACCATGACCGGCCTGGACCTGTCCGCCCTGCACCTGCTGCGCCCCGACTGGCTGTGGGCCCTGGCCGCGCTGCCGGTATTGGCGGCCATCTGGGCCTGGCGGCGGCGTCGCGCCAGTGTCTGGCAGGGGGTCGTCGACCCCCATCTCCTGCCGCACCTGCTCGCCGGCAAGGCCACGCGTCGCAGCCCATGGGGCCTGTGGCTGGGCCTGGCGGGCTATGCGTTGGCGGTACTGGCCCTGGCCGGACCCAGTTGGCGGCAGGTGGAGCAGCCGCTCTGGCGCGGCCAGGTGCCCCTGGTGATCGCGCTGGACCTCTCCGACGCCATGTCGGCGGCGGATCCGCCGCCGTCGCGGATGGCCCAGGCACGCGCCAAGCTGGCGACGCTTCTCGAACGTCGTGGCGACGGGCCGGTGGGGCTCGTCGTGTATGCCGACGATGCTTTCACCGTGGCACCGTTGACGGAGGATGCCGCCAACCTGTCCCTGTTCCTGGATGCCCTGTCGCCCGAGATCATGCCGCGCGACGGAGCGAACGCCAGCCGGGCCATCGCCTGGTCGACCCGCCTGATGGAGCAGGCCGGCTTCGACGGCGGGCAGGTCCTGTTGATGGCGGGCCAGGCCGATGCGGACGCCGCGGGCGCAGCGGCGGCCGCCCGTGCATCCGGGTTCGACACCAGCGTGCTGGGCATCGGCCGCGCGGGCGGGGTCGCGTACCGCACCTCGGGCGGCGATACCCGGGTGGCGGCATTCGACCAGGGGCGGCTGCAGGCCGTTGCGGCCCAGGGAGGCGGTCGATACGCGGGCCTGTCGACGGACGATGCCGACCTCGCGGCGCTGGGGGTCCTGTCGCCCGCGCTTGCCGATGCGGCGAGCAGCGACGCCGAGGCCGGTCGTGCCTGGCAGGACGAGGGCTTCTGGCTGATACCGCCACTGATGCTGCTCGCCCTGTTCGCCTTCCGTCGGGGCGGGACCCTGGCCGTCGTGGTGCTCGCCCTGTACCTGCCCGTCCTGCCCGCGCATGCGGCGGACTGGTGGCGGCGCGACGACCAGGTCGAGCACCGGCGCATGGTCGAGGCGGCGAAGGCATTTCGAGAAGGCGAATACACGCAGTCGGCGCAGGACTATGCCCGGGTGGATTCGGCCGACGGCCACTACAACCGCGGCAATGCCCTGGCCAAGGCCGGACAGTTCGAGGCGGCCATCGCAGCCTACGACCGCGCGCTTGGGCTGCAACCGGGGATGGAGGACGCCATCGCCAACAAGCGGGCGGTGGAGGCGGCGATCAAGCGTCAACAGGACGGCGAGGGCGATGGCGGCGAAGGCGGCGGACCCCAGGACGGCCAGCCGCAACCCCGGGCCGGCGGCGAAGGCCAGTCCAATGGCGATGCGAAGGACGGCGCGAAGGGCGAGGATCGCGAGGCGGGGCAGCAGGACCCGCCCCGGCCATCGTCCGGCGAACCGCCTCCCGAACCCGGTGACGAGGACACGCCGGGTCCGGACGGAACGCCCCCGGATGCCGCCGACGCTGCCGACGCCGCCGAACAGGACGCCGCGGATGCGGCCCAGCGCGAGCGCATGCAGCAGGCGCTGGAGGCAGCGGACCCGCAGCCGGCTGGAGAAGACGGCCAGTCCGCGGAAAGCGTCGCCTCCCGCACGGACGAGACCCCCGCCGAGCGGGAACGCCGGGTGGCCAACGAGGCCTGGCTGCGTCGCGTTCCCGATGATCCCGGAGGGCTGCTGCGCGAGAAGTTCCGCATCGAGTACGAACGACGCCGTCGACAGGGAGACCGCGACGAATGAACCATCCGATACCGACCTTGCTGCGTTGGGCCCTGTTGCCCCTGTTGCTGGTGCTGGCCGCGACGGCGACCGCCGCGCCGCGCGCGTGGCTCGACCGCGACCAGATCGTGCAGGGGGAAACCGTCACCCTCAACATCGAAGCCGGCCTGATGTCCCCCGCACCGGACTACTCGCCGCTGGAAGCCCAGTTCCAGCTCAGCGGCCACTCCAGCCAGCGCGGATTCTCGGGGGGCACCGGCCAGACGGCCTCCTACACGCTCTTCGCCGTGGCGCTGCGGCCCCGTCGGGACGGCGTCCTGACCATCCCGGCGCTGACGGTGGGCAAGGAACGCACCGCACCGCTGAGCCTGGTCGTCAAGCCGGCACCCGACGATCCGCCATCGGGGGCGAAGGGCGATGTCTTCATCGAAAGTGCGCCCGACGACACGCGTCCCTACGTCCAGCAGTCCGTGGGCTGGGTGGTGCGGCTGTTCTCGGCCGTGCCCATCGTGTCCGGCACGCTTGACCAGCCCGCGCCAGAGGGCGCGTCGTTCCAGCGCGTCGGCGATGATGCCCAGTACTCGCGGACACTCAACGGCCGCCAGTACCAGGTCGTCGAGCGCCGCTTCATGCTGGTACCCGAACGCAGCGGCCCGCTGCAGGTGCCCGGCGCCAGTTTCGAGGGGCGCGGTACCAGCGGCCTGTTCGACGACATGTTCGGCGGCGGGCGCGGCGGCCGGCTGTCGGCCGGGGTGGGCCCGCGCACGATCGAGGTGCAGCCCGTACCGGCCGATGCGCCCCAGCCCTGGCTGCCGCTGCACGACCTGAAGCTGCGCTACCGTGCCAATCCGGCGGAGCTCCGGCAGGGGTTGGCGGCCACGCTGACGATCGAGGCGGTCGCCGACGGCGCCACCGGCGCGCAGATGCCCGAGCTGACCCTGCCGCCCATCGACGGCGTGCAGGTCTTTCCCGAACGCGCGCAGGTCGACGAGCGCTTCGTCGACGGCCGGCCCCGGGCCACGGTCACCCGGAGCTTCTCGCTGGTCCCCGGCCGGACCGGCACGGTCGAGCTGTCCGGCGTGCGCCTGGGCTGGTGGGACGTGGTCGGTGGGCAGGCCCGGGAGGCACGGCTGCCCAAGCTGTCGTGGGAGGTCGAGCCCGGCGCAGCGGGTTTCGACGCCTCCCCGTCCCCGGCCACCGGGCCAGTGGCCGAAGGCCGCGGCGACAGCCCCGTCCCTGCGCCCGGCGATTCGCTTTCGACCACGGGGGGGACGGAGGATCGTGCGGCATGGGTGGCCGCCACCGTCCTGTTCGCCGTGCTGTGGCTGCTCACCCTGCTGCTCGCGCTGCATTGGCGCCAGCAGCGGACGGCGCCGGCGTCGCCGGCCGGCGCTCGCGCCGCGCTCGCCACGTCCGCTCCGGCACCGGGCGCCCTGAAAAAGGTACTGGACACGGGCAGTTTCGATGAGGTCGTGCAGGTGTTGTGCGCCATGGCGCAGCCGCCCGCGGCCAGTGTCGATGCGCTGGCCCGGCGCCTCGCAGCCCCGGCGCAGCGCGAGGCGCTGGAGGCCATGCAGCAGGCCCGCTGGGGCGAAGGCGACGGTCCGGCGGCGCGCGCGCGGCTCCGTGAGGCATTTGCCCATGGCCCCGAGTGGACGCCCACGGCCCCGCCGGGCACGTCGATGCTGCCGCCCCTGTATCCCCCGGGCTGAGCCCGCGCCCGGCGCGCCCGTCATGGGCGCCGGGCGCGGTTTGATAAGCTCGAGGCGTCCCGACGGAATCGACCCATGACCGACCCACACGCCCCGCCTGCCCCGCGCTCCGGCCTGTCCCTGCATACCCGGATGCTGCTGGGCTTCATCGTCGGCGCCGGCGCCGGATTGCTGGCGAACTGGTTCGTCGGCGAGGCCGGCTGGCTGGACGGCCTGATCCACTACGTCACCGATCCCATCGGCCAGCTGTTCCTGCGCCTGTTGTTCATGCTGGTGATCCCGCTGGTGTTCTCGGCCCTGGTCCTGGGCGTGGTCGAGATCGGCGACGCCAAATCCCTGGGCCGCATCGGCGGCAAGACCCTGGTCTGGATCCTGGTGGTGACGGCCTTCGCGGTGCTGATCGGCATGGTCTGCGTCAACGTGCTCCAGCCCGGCACCGGGCTGTCCCAGGACGTCGGGCAAAGCCTGCTTGCCGCCGGTTCCGAACGCGCGGTGGAAGTGGCCAGCAAGCGCGAGGGTGTCTCCGGCCTGCAGATCCTGCTCAACATCGTGCCCAAGAACCCGGTGGAGGCCGCGGCGCGTGGCGACCTCATCGCGGTGATGTTCTTCGCCCTCATGTTCGGCATCGCGGCGACGGTGCTGCAGACCGACGGCACCCGCAGCTTCGTGTCCACCGTGCAGGGCATCTACGACATCTGCCTGAAGCTGATCGGCTGGGTGATCGAACTCGCGCCCTATGCGGTGGCGGCGCTGCTGTTCTCGATCACCGCCAAGCTCGGATTCGACGTGCTGGTGCAACTCGCGCGCTACGTGGGCACGGTGATCCTGGCGCTGGCGATCCACTTCTTCGTGGTCTTCCCGCTGCTGCTCAAGGTGTTCGGCGGCATGTCGCCCAAGGCCTTCTTCAAGGGCGCCGAGCCGGCGCTGCTGACGGCCTTTTCCACGTCGTCGTCCAGCGCGACCCTGCCGACCACGCTGAAGGTCACCGAAGAGGCGCTCGGCGTGCCTCGCCGGGTCGCGCGTTTCGTCTGCACCCTGGGCGCCACCGCGAACATGAACGGCACGGCGCTGTTCGAGGGCATCACGGTGCTGTTCCTGGCGCAGTTCTTCGGCGTGGACCTCTCCCTGGTCCAGCAGGTGATGATCCTGGTCATGTGCATCCTCGGATCGGTCGGCGCGGCCGGCGTGCCCGGCGGCTCGCTGCCCGTGATCGCGATGATCCTGGTGATGTTCAAGATCCCGCCTGAAGGCATCGGCCTGATCCTGGGCGTGGATCGCCTGCTCGACATGTGCCGTACCGTCGTCAACGTGGGCGGCGACATGGCCGGATCGGTGGTCATCGGCCGCAGCGAGGCCGTTGCCGAAGCGCGACGGACCCAGCGCGTCGCCTGAACGGCCTTGGGGGGGCGCCCCGACGGCCGTGCAGCCCGGAGGGCGACAGCGGGCCCCGTGGATGGGACAATAGCGCGCCCGTCGCTCCCGCCCGGCCTGCCTGGACCCCACGTCCAGCCACCGGCCAGCCGCGTTCCGGGCGCCTCCTGCCGCTTCCAAGACTGCCCTCGACGCCATGACGACGCCCAGCCGCCGCGACCTCGCGAACGCCATCCGATTCCTTGCCATCGACGCGGTCCAGGCCGCCAACTCCGGCCATCCC
>JAUIJO010000025.1 GCA_030431185.1 Gammaproteobacteria bacterium
CAAGGTCATCTCTCTCTCCAAGTCAGTCTTGGTTTCCCATGGGAACCCGCCGCCAGCGTCAAGAAAGACGCCAAATACGGCAAGGTCGGAGCCGATAGTAGCCCCCTTGGCCGAAAAATTAAAGTGTTGTTAACAAACAAAAAAAACCGCCCTGTTAAGGACGGTTTCTTGTTTACAATCAATGACTTGATAAAGCCAATTGTTGGTTTTACGTGATTTGGGGCCTACAGATCCTGCTCGTAGCGCACGTAGGGAACGGTGCCCTCGTCCTGTTCAGCACTGTTGGGCGCGAACGGATTCTTGCCTCGCGTCACGACGTTCTCGGCGCCGACGCTGAGCTGTCCGCTCCAAGGCGTGCGCCAGGTCAGGCCGATGCCCAGGCCTTCCCACTGCCCCGGCTGACCGGGCATGTCGACGACCCGGCCGACGATGTTGGCGCCGAAATTGCCCACCTCGGCACCGAGCGTCAGGCTCTTGCTGGTCCAGCGTTCGCTGAAGCCCACCGGCAGGTCGGATGCCGGGATCAGCCGGGCCTTGGCCCAGGTGCCGCCGATCGAGACCGTGGCTTCGCGGCCGATGTTCTTCTGCCCGTAGAGGGTCAGGGTGTTCTGGTCGTACTTGCTGTTGCGGCCCGTCGGGCTGAGCCATGCGGGCAACTGGTCGCGGCCTTCCCCGAGCAGCATGCCGACGCGACGGTCGGTGTTGCCGAAGGATGCCCCGACCACGGCCTGCTGGCTGCCGCCGCCCTTGGCGTCCTGGTCGAGCGAGGCCAGCATGCAGTGGTTGGCCAGGTTGCCGATGGCGCTCGCCAGGCCGGTCTTGCGGTCGCAGACCAGGCCCAGGGTATTGCCCGCGGACAGCCCGAAGGCGGCGTCCAGGGTGTTGTTGCCGCCAAAGCGGACGCGCGCCTGGCTGCCCTGGGCACCGGTGGGCTCGAGCAGCAATACGGCTTCGAGCTTGCCGCTGGCGTTGTTCAGCACGGGCAGTACGGTGGAATCCGAGGGTGCCGACGAACGGCTCTCCTGCGCGTGCACGGCCGTTGCCCCGCCAAGGGCGAGCATCAGGGCAAGCGGCAGCTGGAGGAGGCGGGCGTACATCGTCGGATATGACCAGCAGGCGCTGGAAGAGTTCCTTTATTCCGGATTCAGACTATAAATCGTTAATTCTGGTTTAACAATCGCCGCCGATCGGTAATTTGAAGTACGGCACATTCCCGTGACAGGGATATGGGCCGTTCACTGCGGACGGGGCGGCGCCTCGACCGCGGCGCGACGGGTCGCGAACAGGCGGTCGATCTCGTCCTGGCTGAAACGGTATTGCTGCCCACAGAACTCACAACGGATATGGGCCTCCCCATCGGCCGCCGCCGCGCGCGCTTCCTCCTCACCCAGTGACACCAGCATCGATTCGACGCGCTCGGCCGAACAGGAACAGGCGAAAGCCAGCGGTCGTTGCCCCAGCATGCGGACGCCATCCTCGTGGAACAGGCGCGTCAGCAGGTCTTCGGCGGACAGTGTGAGCAGTTCCTCCGTGACGACGGTGTCGAAAAGGGCGCCGGCACGCGTCCATCCGTCGGAATCGCCCTCGTCGCCGGGCAGCTTCTGCAGCATCAGGCCTGCGCAGCGCTCGCCGTCGACGGCGAGCACCAGGCGCGTGGGCAGCTGCTCGGACTGGATGAAGTAGTCCTCGAAGGCCCCGGCCAGGTTGTCGGCACTCAGCTCGACCATGCCCTGATAGCGCATCGGCTCGCGCTGGCCCAGGGCCGGGTTCTCGATGGTGATCGCCAGCAGGGCGTCCGGCCCGAGCTCGCGCAGGTCGCGCGAGGGCTGGGCGCCTTCGGCCACCTGGGCGATGCCGCGCAGGGTGCCGGCGGCGGTGCATTCGGCGAACAGGGTGCGGAGGGCGCCGTTGCCCCGCAACTGCACCGACAGGCGCCCGTCGACCTTGGCGTGGCCCGTGAACAGGGCGGCGGCGGCGGTGGCCTCGCCCAGCAGTTCGGCGACCGCGGGCGGGTAGTCGTCGCGCCCGACGATCTGCCGCCAGCTGTCGGCCAGGTGCACGTGCACGCCGCGGACGCCGGCCTGTTCGATGATGAAACGGCTCAGGCAGTCGTGGCGGGAGGGGGAGGGATCGCTCATCATGGTCTCGGGAGAGGGGCAGTGGGCGCGCGGGCCGGGCCGGCCGCACCCCTTACCCTACGCAGGGCTGGAATAGATGAGGGCATCGTGGATCGTCGACAAGGGGAGGCCGCCGCACCCGTGAAGCGTCGCCGCTGGCTGCACTGGCTGTGGCGGGCGCCGCTGCTGCTGGTCGTGTTCAGCGTGGCCCAGGTCGCGGCGTTGCGGTTCATCGATCCGCCTTCCACGGCCTTCATGCTCGGTCGCCAGCTGGAGGCCTGGGGCGAGGGCGAGTGGGGGTTCCGGGTGGCCCATGAGTGGCGGGACCTGGACGCGATCTCCCCGCAACTGCCCCTGGCGGTGATCGCCTCGGAAGACCAGCGTTTCGCCGAGCACCATGGCTTCGACATGCAGGCCATCGAGAAGGCGCTGGAAAGCAACGAACGCGGGGGGCGGGTGCGTGGCGCCAGCACGATCAGCCAGCAGACCGCGAAGAACCTGTTCCTGTGGCGTGGCAGGAGCTGGCTGCGCAAGGGGCTGGAAGCCTGGTACACCGTCCTCATCGAAGCCCTCTGGCCCAAGCAGCGGATCATCGAGGTCTATGTCAACGTGGCCGAGTTCGGCGACGGCGTGTATGGCGCGCAGGCCGCGGCCCGTGCCTTCTTCGATACCGACGCCGCTCGGCTCGCCCCCGCGCAGGCGGCCCGGCTGGCGGCGGTGTTGCCGAGCCCTCGCCGCTACAGCGCATCGCGCCCCGGGCCCTACGTGCAGCGGCGCACTGCCTCGATCCAGCGGCAGATGCGGAATCTCGGCGGCGTGGCGTACCTGGAGCGCCTGGACTGAGCGCAGGCATCGCGCCGGACGTCGCGACGACGGGATACCATGCGCGCATGAACCCGTCGCGCGCCCCCGACCTGCTGACCGTCGTCATCGCCGCCTTCAACGAGGCCGACAGCCTGCCGGTCATGCACGCGCGCCTGGTCGCGGTGCTCGATTCGCTGGCACGGGACATGCGCGTCGATGGTCGCGTGCTGTATGTCGACGACGGCAGTCGCGACGAAACCTGGGCGCTGCTGCAAGGGTTCGCGGCGCGGGACCCGCGGGTCGGGTTGCTGCGCCTGTCGAGGAACTTCGGCAAGGAGGCGGCGCTCACCGCCGGGCTGGACCGGGTCGCGTCCGGGGCGGCGTTGATCCTGGACGCCGACGGGCAGGATCCTCCCGAACTGATTCCCCGCTTCGTCGAGAAATGGCGCGAGGGGTTCGACGACGTCCATGGCACGCGGATCCAGCGTGCCGGGGAAGGCTGGCTCAAGCGCTCCAGTGCCCATGCGTTCTATCGGGTGATCGGACGGCTGTCGAAGACCCCTATCCCCGCCGATACCGGCGACTTCCGCCTGCTGTCGCCGCGCGCGCTGGCGGCACTGGGGCAATTGCGCGAGCGCCACCGGTTCATGAAGGGCCTGTTCGGCTGGGTCGGGTTCAACAGCGTGGCGATTCCCTACGAGCGCGACGCGCGGGTGGCGGGCGCGAGCAAGTTCAACCTGTGGCGGCTGTGGAATTTCGCCCTGGAAGGCATCACCAGCTTCTCGACCGCGCCGCTCCGCCTGGCGACCTACATGGGGCTGGCCACGGCCGTCGCGGCGTTCGCGTACGGCATGTGGATCATCGTCAAGGCGATGCTCTGGAGCGACCCGGTCGCAGGCTGGCCGACGATGATGGCGGTCATCCTCTTCCTGGGCGGCATCCAGCTCATCGCGCTCGGCCTGATCGGCGAATACCTCGGTCGCCTGTACGACGAGTCCAAGCAGCGTCCGCTCTATCTCGTCGACACCTGGCGTCCGGCAACAGGAGTATCCTCGGGCCACGACCACGGCGTTGAAGGAGGCGGAGATGCGAACCGTTCGACAACTGCTCGAAGCGAAGTCACCTGACATCCATTCGGTGGCACCCGACACGCCGGTGGTCGAAGCGATCCGGTTGATGGCCCAGCACGGGATCGGCGCGGTCCTGGTGATGGATGGCGCGCGGCTGGCGGGGATCGTGTCCGAGCGCGACTACGCGCGCAAGGTCGTCCTGCAGGGGCGCGCCTCGTCCAATACCCCGGTCAGCGTGATCATGACCGCGGACGTGTTCACCGTCAGCCCCGACGACACCGTCGATCGCTGCATGGTCAGCGTCACCGAGCGGCGGATCCGCCACCTGCCGGTGGTGCGCGACGGCCGGGTCGAAGGCGTCGTGTCGATCGGCGACCTGGTCAAGGCGGTCATCGAGGACCAGCAAGTGGAACTCGACCAGCTGCAGCGCTACATCGCCAGCTGAGCCCGCCGGGCGGCCTCCTGCCCCGGGTCATTTCGCGTACTGGCCGCCACACCCGCTGTCCTCGCCGGGTCCCGTTTCGATGGTCGCGAGCAGGGCCGCGGGCGGGGTGATGCTGCCCAGTGCCAGGGCGATGGCGCCGCGCAGGCCGAGCGCTGCCATGTCCGGGCGGATGGACGGTGACTTGAAGCTGCCGTCGAGTTTCAGCGGGGCGCGCAGGCTCAGCAGGCTGCGGTCCTTGGGCCTGGGCTTGATGACCAGGTCGAGCCGTTCCTCGCCGAGATCGATGGTGCCTTCGCCGATCAGCAAGGTATCGGTGGTGTCGAACGCCAGGCTGCGGGCCGTCATCACGCCATCCTGCAGGCCGAACTCGCCGAATGCACAGCGCACCGGGATCATCCTGTCCTCGGTCAGCTCGAACTTGATGATCTCGGCCAGGTCGATGCCGGCCATCTCCATGAGCAGGTTGCTGATCGAGCCCCGGCCCATGCCGACGACGATTTCGCCGTTGCCGTGGCCGAGCATGTCGGCGATGGAGTTGCCGGTCGTCTCGATCCGGACCTGGCCGCCCACCTTGCCGATGGCATTGCTCGCCAGTTCGATGGTGGGCAGCAGTTGCGACAGGTCCAGTCCACGCGCGTCGATGTCGGCCCGGGTGCGCAGGGTCTTCTCGCGGGCATCCATCCGCAGCGTCGTCCGCAGCCTGCCATTGGCCACGCCGAAGTCGAGCGGATCCAGCCTCAGCACGCCGTCCTCCAGCAGCAGGTGGGCGACCATGTCGTCCAGCGGCAGCCGCGGCGCGTTGATGCGGGCGGCCTCGAGGCGGACGTCCGCGTCCATCGTCCGCAACTTGTCCAGGCGATAGGGTGTGTCGGGCAGCACCCGCGAACGGGCGGCCTGTTCGGCCGCCTGCTTTTCCTGCGCGGGGTTCGCGGTCTCCTTGCCGCCGGCCTGGGGCGCGGCGCCCACGAACCCGGCGAGGTCGTCGAAATCCAGCCGCTTGGACCGCAGCACCGCGCGCAGGTAGGGGCGCTTCCCCGCGGTATCGACGTTGGCATCGCCGGACAGGTCGCTGTCGCCGACCTCGCCGGTGAAGCCGTCGTAGTGCCAGGCCGTGCCCTGACGGGTGAAGCGGCCGTCCAGCGCGTAGGGCGGCGTCGGCGGGATCGCCACCCCGATCAGGGGGTAGAGGTCGGCCATGTCCTGGCCGGACAGCGCCAGTTGCAGGTCGAAGCCGCGCAGGCGCAGCGGATCGAGCAGGGTGCCGCGTGCATGCGCGCTGGTGGCACCGGCCGTCGCCTTGGCGTCGATCCGGTAGGGACTGTCGGGGTCGCGCAGTTCGAGCGGTGAGTCGGCGCGCCCCTCGACCTCGAAGGCATTCCCCTCCCATCGTCCGTCGCCGTCGACCAGGATGGCGGGCGACGGCGCGACGGCGTCGTCCTCGGTGTGCACGTCCACGGCGATGTCGGTGTCCCGGGCGGCATCGAGGAAGCGAAGGTGCCCGTCGTTGATCTCGACGCGACGGAACTCGATCTGGAAGCGGCCATCCCGGCCCCCGTCCAGCCGCCAGTTGCCGCGTCCCTCCGGACCGGTCTCCAGCAGCAGGTCGGGCTTGTCCAGGCGGATGCCGGGAATGCGCGCCGTGCCGGAGAGGAGCGGCCACAGTGCCAGGTCGATCTCGACCCGGTCGGCGGTCGCCATGTCCCGGCTTTCGGACCAGCCGGCATTGGCGAAGCGCACGCGGTCGGCGCGCAGGGTCGGGGTCCAGCCCAGGTCCACGTCCAGGTCCCCGGCGATCTGGAGCGTGCGCCCCGTGGATGCCTCGACCTGGCGCTCCAGCGGCCCCTTGAACCAGTTCCAGTCCCACAGCAGGACCAGCACCAGGAGCGCGATCGCCACCAGGCCCAACGCCGACCCGACCGGATGCGCGCGCAAGGGCGCCAGGCGGCGAGCGGCCGCCGGGGAGCCGGCGCTGGAACGCGTCGTGCGCTTCGGGGATTCGGGTTCGGGAGTGACAGGCATCGGGACGGGCCACGGAATCGTGGCCCCACCATCGGCAGGGAAGGGTCAAGCAGGGGTGAAGCCGATGCGCTTCCGTTCATGCGGGCGTTAGCCCGCCGTCCCCGGCCCGCCCGGGCGCGCCGCTCAGTCGCCGGTATGCAGGACCTGGGCGGTCACCGCGATGAAGTGGCAGACGCTGCCGGCGACGACGAACAAGTGCCATATCGCGTGCGAGTAGGGCAGCGAGGGCCGGTGGTAGAACACCGTGCCCAGCGTGTAGCACACGCCCCCCGCGAGCAGCCAGCCGAAGGTCCAGCCGTCCAGGGCGCCGAGCAGGGGCTTGATCGCGACGATCACGAGCCAGCCCATCGCGATGTAGATCAGCGTGGACAGCAGCTTGAAGCGGCCGGTGAACATCAGCTTGAACACCACCCCCGCCAGCGCCAGCGCCCAGATGGCGGCGAAGAGGCCCCAGCCCCAGGGCCCGCGCAGCCCGATCAGCGTGAAGGGCGTGTAGGTGCCGGCGATCAGCAGGTAGATCGCGCAGTGGTCGAACACCTTGAGCCGCGCCTTGGCGACGGGGTGCTGCACGGCGTGGTAGAGGGTGGAGGCGACGTACAGCAGCAACAGGCATATGCCGAACACGATCGCGCCGGCGAGCTGCCAGCCGTCGCCATGGATCGCGGCCAGGGTGATGAGCACCGAGCCCCCGGCGAGCGCGGCGGTGGCGCCCAGTCCGTGGGTGAGCGCATTGGCCCATTCCTCGCGGACCTCCGCGGCGGAAGGGAGCGGGGCGTCGGTATCCAGTCCGGGGGCGTCCATGCCGATATCCTACCGTGCGGCACCGCATGTGCGTGCGAAAACGGCGCCGGTCGCCCGCGGTCGATCCTCTATGATGTCGGCAGTCCAGCACCGTGTCGCCGATGATCATCTCCCACCTGCACCGCTATGTGTTCGCCGCCATCCCCAAGACCGGGACGCACTCGGTGCGGCAGGCGCTGCGCGAGCACATGGGGCCGGACGACCTGGAGCAGGTCGGCCTGTTCGTCAACAAGCGCTTCCCGTGGCCCGAGCTGGCGGCGGTCTCGCATGGCCACCTCGGCCTGGCCCAGGTGCGGCCCTTCCTCGGCGAAGAGGCCTTCACCTCGTACCTGAAGTTCGCGTTCGTGCGGAATCCGTTCGATCGTTTCGTGTCCTATTGCGCCTTCATGACCCGGGCCGACGGCAGCTTCGAGCGCCAGCCGCAGGCCGTCATGCACCATGTGCTGTTCAAGTTGCGGCCGATGCAGCACGTCCTGTTCCAGCCGCAACACAGCTTCCTGGTCGGCGAGGACGGCGGCCTGCTGGCCGATGCCGTCGGGCGCGTGGAAGACATGCAGGCGTCCTATGACGGGATCTGCGCCCGCATCGGCATCCCGGCCGCCCCGCTGGGCCAGGTCAATGCCTCGCGGCATGCGAGTTACCGGGACTACTATGACCCGACCCTGGTCGACGGCGTGTCCGAACTTTACCGGCGTGACCTGGAGCTGTTCGACTACGCTTTCTGAAGATGCCCGCGAGCCCGACGTGACCGACCAAGCCCCCAGCGACGTATATCCCAACCCGCGCAAGACCGGGTCCGTCCGGCGCCTCGGCATGCTCGACGTGGCGGCGCTGCGCGAGGCCGTGCTGGCGATCCCCGAAGCGACCTGGGACGCAGAGAACGCGGGCAAGCCCAATCGTTTCGACGCGCTGGACCGCACCCGGCACATCGTGTTCCGCTTCGTCGATGGTTTTCGCGACTGGCGCGGATCCCACGACCGGCCGCTGTGGCCCGAATGGCGCGCGCTGCTCGAGCCGGTGCTGGCCCGGGCCGTGGCACCGTATGCGTACGCGCGCGCGGATTTCCCGCGGGTGATGCTGGCGCGGATGGCGCCGGGCGGGGTGATCAAGCCCCATCGCGATGCCAACCCGGCGGCCAAGTGGCCCCACAAGATCCACGTGCCGCTGCTGACCAACGAGCATGTGACCTTCTACGTGGACGGCGTGGGGTACCGGTTCGCGGAGGGCGAAGCGGTCGAGGTCAACAACATGGGCGTCCATGCCGTGCAGAACGCGGGCGAGACCGATCGCATCCACCTGATCTTCGAGTACTTCGACCTCGACCAGCCGGACCCGGACTGGGTCCACCTCATCGAGTCCTGAGTCGCACCGGTGCCCCGGCGCGCCGGGGCTCAGTCGACCGACACCGCGTGGGCGTGCTCGCGGGTGGCGAGGAACTCGACGCCCGGCGCGCGCTCCTGCGCCAGCTGCAGGTTGACCCGGGTCGGCGCGAGATAGACGTACTCCCCGGCGGCGTCGACCGACAGGTTCACCGCGTTCTTGTCACGGAACTCCTCGAACTTGCGCTCGTCGGCGCAACGCACCCAGCGGGCGGTGGCCACGTTGACCGGCTCGAAGGTCGCTTCCACGCCGTATTCGTCCTTGAGCCGATAGGCGACGACGTCGAACTGCAGCACGCCGACCGCGCCCAGGATGAGGTCGTTGCTCATCAGCGGCTTGAAGAACTGGGTCGCGCCTTCCTCGGACAACTGGGCGAGGCCCTTCTGCAACTGCTTGAGCTTCAGCGGGTCGCGCAGCCGCGCGCGGCGGAACAGTTCGGGCGCGAAGTTCGGGATGCCGGTGAACGACAGCTTCTCGCCCTCGGTGAACGTGTCCCCGATCGAGATGGTGCCGTGGTTGTGGATGCCGATGACGTCGCCCGGGTAGGCGGTCTCGGCGATCTCGCGGTCGCTGGCCATGAAGGTCAGCGCGTTGGCGAGCTTCATCTCCTTGCCGCTGCGCACGTGGAAGGCCTTCATGCCGGCGCTGAACCTGCCCGAGCACACGCGCATGAACGCGACACGGTCGCGGTGCTGCGGGTCCATGTTGGCCTGGATCTTGAAGACGAAGCCCGACAGCTTCGACTCGGTCGGGCCGACCTCGCGGGTGGTGGTCTCGCGCGGCCGGGGAGAGGGCGCGTGTTCCACGAAGAAGTCGAGCAGCAGTTGCACGCCGAAGTTGTTGACCGCCGAGCCGAAGAACACCGGCGTCAGCTCGCCGCCGAGGTACTTGCCCAGGTCGAAGGGATGGGAGGCCCCCTCGACCAGCTCCAGCTCCTCGCGCAGCTCGGCCATCGTCGCGGCGCCGATCCGCGCCTCGAGCGCCGGGTCGTCGATCGAAGCGAAGATGGTCGAGTCCTGGCGCGTGAAGTTGCGGCCCTGCTCGAACAGGTGCACCTCGCCCGTGACCAGGTGGACCACGCCCTTCAGGCGCTTGCCCATGCCGATCGGCCAGGTGATCGGGGCGCACTGGATGCCCAGCACGCTCTCGACCTCGTCGAGCAGCTCGATGGGATTCTTGCCCTCGCGGTCGAGCTTGTTGATGAAGGTCATGATCGGCGTGTCGCGCAGCCGGCAGACCTCCATCAGCTTGATCGTCCGTTCCTCGACGCCCTTCGCCACGTCGATCACCATCAGCGCCGAGTCCACCGCGGTCAGCACGCGGTAGGTGTCCTCGCCGAAGTCGGCGTGGCCGGGGGTGTCGAGCAGGTTGACGATGCTGTCCTCGTAGGGGAACTGCATCACCGAGCTGGTCACCGAGATGCCGCGTTCCTTCTCCAGCGCCATCCAGTCGGAGGTCGCGTGGCGGGCGGCCTTGCGGCCCTTGACCGAGCCGGCCATCTGGATCGCGCCGCCGAACAGCAGCAGCTTCTCGGTCAGCGTGGTCTTGCCCGCGTCGGGGTGCGAGATGATCGCGAACGTGCGGCGGCGGGCGGCTTGGAGCGAAACATCGGACATGCGGGCGGGGCGCGCGAGCGCCGGACGTCAGGTGCGGGCCGTGGATTATAGGGCCTGCGGGCCGCCGGGGCCCATGCCGCCGCCCGTGTCTAGCGGGATTCGCTGAACCGCAGGACGCCCTGGGGGCCGCGCATGCGGAAGGGCAGCGACTCCAGGCGCATGCCACGGTTGACCTGGACCACGAAGTGCAGGTGGGGCCCGGTGGTGAAGCCGGTGTTGCCCGACAGGCCGATGCGCTGTCCCGCCGCGACGCGCTGGCCGACCCGGACGTGCACGCCGCCGGCCTTGAGGTGCGCGTACAGGGCCATCGTCCCGTCGTCGTGCAGGATGCGGATGTAGTTGGCGCGTCCGGCGTATTTCTCCAGGCTCAGGCCGGCCTGGTCGAAATCGGACTCCACCTGCATGACCCGTCCGTCGCGCGCGGCGAGGACCGGCGTGCCGATCGGCGCACCGAAATCGATCGCATAGCGGTTCTGCGCGTCGGCATGGCTGAAGCTGCCTCCGTATCCCTGCTCGATGTCGAGCGCGCTGGTTTCCAGCGGCATCAGGTATTCCGCGTCCACGGGCGCCGCCCGGGGGTCGCCGGGCAGGCTGTCCATGCGCAGCTCGAAACTGCCGCCGCGACCCGTCTCGGCCGCGCCGAGCACCGAGACCAGGGCGCTGCCGTTCGCGGGGACCGTCGCGCGCGCGGGCAGGGCAGGGTTGCCGACGATGTTGTCGCGCTGGCTGAAATGCAGCATGACCTCGATCGGGCCGGCGAGCGTGTTGTCGGCCCAGGCCAGGTACCGCCCCCCGTCGGCCTCCACCCGCAGGCGCGCGATCGCATCGGGTTCGGCCTCCACCGGGATCTCGGTGACCCGCGTGGTGGGCCCGTCGGGATGGTGGTCGCCGTAGTGGGTGACGCCGTTGCCATCGGTCCAGCGATAGACCGTGCCCGCCTCGAGCGGGGCCGTCCATGCGGCCGCGCAGGCGCCCGCCAGGGTCATGCACAGCACGGGCAGGAGTGGGTGCCGGGAGCTCATGTCAGGGGATGCCGGGTGCCATCGCGAGGGGAGCGCCGACCGGGCTCAGTCGGTGCAATTGTGCTCCAGCCCCAGGACCCGCGCGACCTCGCGCAGGTCGAAGGCGGTGATCGCCTTGTCGTCGTGCACCGCGTACAGCGCTCCGCCGGTGAAGGCGCGGGTGGGGGCGGCGTGCAGGGTGATGCCGTCGGTGTACGAGGTGGCGTCGCCTTCGAAGCTCCCCACGTATCCGAGCGTCTCGCGGTCGAACAGCAGGAACACGGTGAGGGGCGCGAGCTGGTCCACGGCGACCCAGTAGCCGTGGCCCTCGCGGCAGTTCCACAACGCGACGCCCTCGGCCTCGGCGCCGAACGTGGCGTCGGGCAGGCTCTGGCCGGTGTACTGGCCGGCCAGGGTGTATTCACGCAGGGTCGAGACATGCCGGCGGTCCTCGTCGGCGATCATCAAGCGGTCGTTGGCGGCGTCGCCGGCGATGGACTCGACCATGCGCAGGGCGGTGTCGGGCGAGGTGTCGCCGAACGCGCCCTGGTAGTCGGCAACCACGTGGCCGTCGTCGGGCGACAGGCGGACGTGGAAGCGCTTGACCCGTTCGTCCAGCTCGTCCCAATCCGGCACCTGGTCGTACTTCTCGCCGTACATGAAGCTGTCGGTGACGTAGGCGTCGTACTCACCCGGCTCGGTTTCATGCAGCCAGATGCCGTAGGGGCTGCGCAGCACGTCGGCGCCGAACGTGCCCAGCGGCGCGAAGCCGGGCAGGGAGAAGGCCTGCACGCGGTGGTTGTCGCGTTCGGCCACGAACAGCAGGTCGCCGATGACCGCGATGCCGTTGGGACGCTTGAACTCGCCGGGGCCGCTGCCTTTTCCTCCGAAGGCCTGGAGTTCGGCCCCTGTGTCCCCGTCGAACACATGCAGGCGGTGGCTGGCTTTGGCGGTGGCGATCACCCAGGTCGCGCCGTCCGGCGTGGGCCAGGTGGCCAGCGAGTCCAGCTCTTCCCCCTCCATCTCGTCGGAGACGAAGCTTTCCGGGATGTTGAGGGTGGGATGCGTGCCCGCCGTCGGCACCGCGCCACGGCTGCTGCCGGAGCTTTCGCGCTGCGGCGCCATGGAGCAGGCCGTCAGTACGGCGAGCAGGAAGCAGGTCGTGGTGCGTGTCAGTCGGCTGTTCATCGTGAAGAAGTGTATTCGGGAAACCGCGACGGGTCTCGGGCCGGGGGATGATCCATTAAATCGTTTCATCTCAATGAAGCGATTGACATGGCTTTCGCGACGGCGCAGACTGTGCGCCATCCATCGAGACCGACCGAGGGACAGGCCCTTTGACGTCGGGGCAACCGGTGAGGCGAAAGCTTCGCAAGGTGCCAATTCCTGCGGTGATCCAGGGCGCGCAATCGCCCGGACGCCGGAAGATGGTCGTGCCGTCTGGCCGGGATACCGGCGCAGGCGGGACGTCTGGCTCGATGGCCCCGTCATATCGGATTTCCGCCATGAGCCTTGCCCACACCTCCACCGCCGCGCAGACCCTCTCGCCCGCTCCGGCGTGCCACGCCAGCGACGCCTGCGTGGATGCCGACCCGGCGTCGCCGGCCGGTCCCCCCGCGTTGCGTGGCGAAGTGACGGTCGCCCTCGACCTGCGCCATGCCGGCCGGCGCGAGGTCACCCTGCGCTACGAAAGCCTCGGCGCCGCCGGGCTGCCGACCTTGTTCGTCTGCGGTGGCATCTCGGCCGACCGCCACGTCTCAGCGAGCACGCGCTTCCCCGCCAGCGGCTGGTGGCAGTCGCAGGGCGGCCAGGGATGCGCGCTGGACCCGGCCCGCCACCGGATCGTCTCGTTCGACTGGCTGGGTGCCGACGGCCGGCTGGACGTCCCCCTGGACCCCGCCGACCAGGCCGACGCCATCGCGGCCCTGCTGGACGTGCTCGCCGTCCCGCGACTCGAGGCATTCATCGGTTGCTCCTACGGTGCGATGGTCGGGCTGCAGTTCGCGGCCCTGCACGGGGACCGGCTCGCACGCCTCGTCGCGATCAGCGGGTTCCACCGCGCCCATCCCTATGCCAGCGCCTGGCGTGCGCTGCAGCGGCGCGCGGTCGCGCTCGGCGCGCTGCAGTGCGACGAGACGCACGGGCTGGGCCTGGCCCGCCAGTTCGCGATCCTGAGCTATCGCACGCCGGACGAATTCGATGCCCGCTTCGAGCCCGCGCGCGTCATCGACGGCCGCGTGCGCGTCGGCGCGGAGGACTACCTGGACCACTGCGCGGCGCGCTTCGTCGGCCGCAGTTCGCCCACCGCCTACCTGCGCCTGTCCGAGTCCATCGACCTGCAGGCCGTGGACCCCCGCCGCATCCACGTGCCGGTGACCGTGGTCGCCGTCGAGCAGGACCGCCTGGTCCCGCTCGCCGATGCGCAGGCCCTCGTCGACCAGTTGCCGGTCGCCGCCGACCTGCGCGTCATTGATTCGCCGTACGGCCACGATGCCTTCCTGAAAGAGGTCGCGGACATCGCCGCCATCCTCGGTTCGGCCCTCTCTTCCCCCGTCCAGACTGATTGCAAGGAGACTGCAGCATGAGCCATCGCAGCCTGTGTACCGCCGCCGTGCGTGCCGGCATCGACCGGGACGCCGCCTACGGCGCCGTGACACCGCCGATCGTGCTGTCGTCGAACTTCAGCTTCGCCGGCTTCAACGACAAGCGCACCTACGACTACACCCGCAGCGGCAATCCGACGCGCGACCTGCTTGCCGAGGCGCTCGCGGAACTGGAAGGCGGGGACAGCGCCGTCGTCACCGCCACCGGCATGGGCGCGATCACCCTGGTGCTGCACGCCTGCCTGTCGCCGGGCGATACCCTCGTGGTGCCGCATGATGCCTACGGCGGCAGCTGGCGCCTGTTCAACGCACTGGCGGCGAAGGGCGCGTTCAAGCTGCTGACCGTCGACCTCACCGACCCCCGCGCCCTGGCCGAGGCGCTCGCCGCCAAGCCGGCGGTGGTGTGGATCGAGACACCCTCCAACCCGCTGCTGCGGGTGACCGACCTGCGCTTCGTGATCGAGGCCGCCCATGCCAGCGGCGCGCTGGCGGTGGTCGACAACACCTTCCTGTCGCCGGTGTTGCAGCAGCCGATCCGGTTCGATGCCGACATCGTCGTGCACTCCACCACCAAGTACATCAACGGGCACAGCGACGTGGTCGGCGGCGCGGTGGTCGCGCGCGAGCAGGCGTTGGGCGAAAAGCTCGCCTGGTGGGGCAATTGCCTGGGCCTGACCGGCTCGCCGTTCGACAGCTTCCTGACCCTGCGCGGCCTGCGCACGCTGGACGCGCGCCTGCGCGTGCACCAGGAGAACACCGTGGCCCTGGTCGACCTGCTGGAGTCGCATCCGGCCGTCGCGGCCATCCACTACCCCGGTCGCGTCGAGCACCCCGGCCATGCCATCGCGGCCCGCCAGCAGAGCGGCTTCGGCGCGATGCTCAGCGTCGACATCGAGGGCGGCGAAGCGGCGGTGCGTGCCTTCGTGGATGGATTGCAGTGCTTCACCCTCGCCGAGTCGCTGGGCGGCGTGGAGAGCCTGGTCGCCCATCCGGCCACCATGACCCACGCGGCGATGAGCCCCGACGCCCGGGCCGCCGCGGGCATCGGCGACGGCCTGCTGCGCCTGTCGGTGGGCATCGAGCACGCCGACGACCTCGTCGCCGACATCCGCGCGGCGCTCGACCGCGCCCTCGCGGCCGGCGGCAACGTGGTCGCGATCGACAAACGTGAAGGCGAGCGCGTGGCGCAATGAGTGCATTGGCCGAGGATCTGCGCGCCTCGCCGGCCCAGGAAGGGGCCCACCCCCGCCCCGCGGCCCACGCGCGACTCGCGCTGCTCGGCACGGGCACCGTCGGCAGCGCGGTGCTCCTGCGCCTGGCGGAGTGGCAAGGGAGCGGCTTCGCCCCCGGTTTGCAACTGGTACGCGTCGCCAACTCGCGTCGTGCCGTGGATGGCGAAGCCGGGCTCCCGCCCGGGCAGGTCCATGCGCGACTGGATCGCAGCGACGTCGCCAGCCGGCTCGACGACGTGGCGGCTTCCCTGCAAGGTGGCGGCAAGGCGATCGTGGTCGACGCCACCGCCAGTGCGGACGTGGCGGCGCGCCATGCGGGCTGGCTGCGGCAGGGCATCCACGTGGTCACCGCCTGCAAGCTGGCCAGGGGCACGTCGCTCGCGGAATGGCAGGCGATCGAGGACGCGGCGTCGGAGGGTGGCAGCCGGTATGGCGACGCCGCGACCGTGGGCGCGGGCCTGCCCTTGTTGCGGTCGATCCGCGAACTTCGCGCGGGCGGCGATCGCATCCATGCGATCGCTGGCGTGTTGTCGGGATCGCTGGCGTGGCTGTTCAACCACTACGATGGACTTCGCCCGTTCTCGGGCTTCGTCCGTAATGCCCGCGATGCCGGTTACACCGAGCCCGATCCACGCGAGGACCTCTCCGGGGAAGACGTGCGGCGCAAGCTGCTGATCCTGGCCCGCGCGGCTGGCGTGAATCTCGAACAGGAGGAAGTCGCGGTCGCCTCGCTGGTACCCGCGGCGATCGCGGCGCTGGACCCGGGCGCGGTCGACGCCGCGCTGCCGCAACTGGACGTCGCATTGCGGCGACGCTATGCCGATGCCTACAAGAACGGCGAGAAACTGCGCTTCATCGCGCGGCTGGAAGATGGCCGGGCGCGTGTCGGTCTCGAATCGCTGGTCGCCGACCATCCGTTGGCGGGCGGCGCGGGGACGGACAATCGCGTCGCGATCTGGTCGGACCGTTACCGGGAGCAGCCGCTGGTGATCCAGGGGCCGGGGGCGGGCGCCGGGGTCACCGCGTCCGGGTTGCTGGACGACGTGCTGCGCATCGCTTCGTCCTGAGGCCACGGCCGCCGACACGGCCGCCGCGTCGACCTGGCGCGTGCACGTGCGTGCCGAGGCAAAACGGAGCGCCGGCCCCGAGGGGGTAACCGGCGCTCCAGAGCCGCGCCGACCGGGGAGGCCCACGCGGTGAAAGAAGCCCCGGCCGGCGCAGGCGCGTCGGCCGGGGATACAGCGGTGCTCAGTCGAGCCCCTCGCTGATGGTCCGGGTCAGCGTGCCCTGGGCATCGTCGCCGCTGAACTCCCAGAAGAACGCGCCGCCCAGCGACTGGGCCTTCACGTAGTTCATCTTCTCGGTGATCATCGCCGGCGTGTCGTAGCTCCAGAACGTGTTGCCGTCGTACTTCCACGTCGCACGCGCGTTGGCGTCCATGTAGACCGTGCCCGGCTTGTTCTTGATGACCTTCCAGTCCTCGTTGCCGGCTTCATACGTTCCCGGCGCCGCGGTACCGCTCTGGTAGAGGCCATTGTTGACGTTGGGGACGTTCGTCCAGCCACGGCCGTAGTAGCCGATGCCCAGGTTGATCTTGGACGCGGGCACGCCACGGCTCAGGAAGGCCTCGATCGCATCGTTGCTGTTGTACATCGCCTGGTCGCCCGTGGACGGGTCGGCGGGCGAGTGGAACAGGGCCGAGTGATGGTTGGTCCGCGGCTCCCACGTGCCGTGGAGGTCGTAGGTCATCACGTTGATGAAGTCCAGGTACTGGTGGTAGCTGCCCGGGTCGGTGACGCGCACCTTGTCCACGCCCGCGCCCGCGGCGATGGTGAGCAGCAGCCCGGGGCGTTGCGCGTCCAGCTGGCGTCGGAACTCGGCGAGCAGCGCGGTGAAGTTGGCGCTCTCCTCGGGCGTGCCGCAGGTCAGGCCGCAGGACGCCGGGTACTCCCAGTCGAGGTCGATGCCGTCGAACACGCCCAGTGCCGCGCCGGGACCACCCGCCCCGTCGGTGACCGGCAGGTTGCCCTTGATGTAGGCATCGATGCAGGACGCCACGAAGGCCTGGCGGTTGGCGGGCTTGGCGGCCTCGGCGAACTGGCGCGACCACGTCCAGCCACCCAGCGAGATCAGCACCTTCAGGCCCGGGTGCTTCGCCTTGAGCTCCTTGAGCTGGTTCCAGTTGCCGCGCAGCGGCTGGTCCCAGGTGTCGCCCACGCCATCCACGCTCTGTCCGGCCGCGAACGACTTGGTGTAGTCGGCGAACGCATCACCGCCTTCGCCGGTGTTCGGGTTGGACGGGATGGTCCTGCCGACTTCGCAGCGGTTGTTGCGCACGTTGCCGAACGCGTAGTTGATGTGCGTCAGGCGCGCGGCCGCGCCGCTGGTCTCGATGTCCTTGACCAGGTAGTTGCGGCCGTAGATGCCCCACTGGGCGAAGTAGCCGATCACGTTCTTGCCGCCGCCGCCGGGCGGCGTGGTGCCGGTCCGGGTCGACACGCTGATCGCGCTGCCCTGGGCCGAGGCGTTGCCGGCGTTGTCGCGCGCACGCACGCGGTAGCTGTAGCTGGTCCCGGGGCTCAGGCCGGTGTCGGTGTAGCTGGGCTGGGTGGGCGAACCGACCAGGCTGCCGTTGCGGTAGACGTCGTAGCCGGCCACGCCACTGCCGCCGGCGTTGTCGCTCGACGCGTTCCAGCCCAGGCTGATGCTGGTGGTGGTCTGGCTGGCCGACGCCAGGCCCGTCGGCACGCTCGGGGCGGTGGTGTCGGTCGGCGGGTTGGTGCTGGTCACGGTGACCGTGATCGCACTGGAGGTGGTGGTCGCGCCGTCGTCGTCGGTGGCCACGGCCTTGAGCGAGTAGTTGCCGGCCGCCGCGTTGCTCCAGGTCACGCTGTAGGGCGCGCTGTTGTCGGTGCCCAGCGAGGTCGTGCCGCGGAAGAACTGCACCGAGGCGATGGCGCCGTCGCTGTCGCTGGCGTTGGCCGAGACGGTGATGTTGCTGCCGGCCGGATGGCTCGAGCCGGCGGTGGGGGCGGTCAGTGCCACCGAGGGCGGCAGGTTCGGGTTCGGGCCGCTACCGCACTCGCCCAGGTCCTCGTACCAGCCACAGGTCGTGCAATGGGTCGGCGGGGCGTTCCAGATCGGGATGTTCGCCTTGTACAGGCGGTTCTGGTACTGCAACTGGTCGCCCGGGTTGTAG
>JAUIJO010000282.1 GCA_030431185.1 Gammaproteobacteria bacterium
GCAGCCGCCGGGCCTTGTCCAGGCTGACGTTGTCGGGCCAGCTGTTGAGCGGGGCGAAGCGTTGCTGCCCGCGTCCGCCACCGCCGCGGCCGTCGCCGATGCGGTAGGTGCCGGCGCTGTGCCAGGCCATGCGGATCATCAGGCCGCCGTAGTGGCCGAAGTCGGCCGGCCACCAGTCCTGCGAATCGGTCATCAGCCCGGCCAGGTCCTGCTTGAGCGCGGCGTAGTCCAGGCCTTGGAAGGCCTTGGCGTAGTCGAAGCCCTCGTCCAGCGGGTTCGAGCGCGAGGAGTGCTGGTTCAGCAGGTCCAGCCGCAACCGGTTGGGCCACCAGTCCTGGTTCTGGGTACCGCCACCGGCGGTGGCGTGGAAGGGGCACTTCTTTTCGCTGGACATGTTCGTTCTCCTTGGGCCATTCGCGCCCGGGCCCATGCCCGGGCATTCAGTAGGGGGCGTCGCGCGCGGCGTCGGGGTCCCATGGGGCACCGGGGCGGCGGGGCGGTGGAAGCACCCGACCACCGTACGCCGGCGCCGTTCATATCTGAAATTGAATGTTCCGTTCGTTCGGATAGCGCTGGGCTATCGCCAAACCTGGACGGAGGGTCGCATCATGCGCCTGGTTCGATGACGGAATCGTCCATGCGCGCACCCGCGGCGCTGCGGTTACCATCGTGCCCCTCCGCCGACAACGATCCCGGGCCCCCTTGATGACCGACCCCCGCCCCGCCACCGATCCCGCCGACCCGATCGCCCGCAGCGCGGCCCACTTCGCCGCGGAAGGGTTCAGCGTGCTGCGCGGGGTGCTGGCGCCGGCCGAGGCGGAGTTGTGCGCCAACTACGCGGTGATGCAGACCGGCGTGCCCGGCTACTACACCGTCGAGGAGCGCCTGGGCTCGCAGGGACGCTATGCCGACACGCTGTCGGAATGCCTGTTGCTGCGCGTCCTGCCCCTGATGGAGCGCGTTGTCGGGGGGGCGCTGCAGCCGTGCTATTCCTACCTGCGGGTCTACATGCCCGGCGCCGAGCTGCCGCGTCACCTCGACCGGCCGTCCTGCGAGATCAGCACCTCGCTGACCCTCGGCTTCGATGCCGATCGTCCCTGGACACTGGGAGTCCAGTCGGGCGGCCGCGACCTGGAGCTGCCGCTGGCCGCGGGCGACATGCTGGCCTACAAGGGCGCGGAGCTGCCGCACTGGCGGGGTCGCTTCGACGGACGGTACTGGGTGCAGGTCTTCCTGCACTACGTGCGGGCCGATGGCGAGTTCGCCGATTACCGTTTCGACGGCCGCGAGCGGATCGGTCCCTTCGACCCGGCCCGGCAGGTGCGACGCTTCGATGCCGCGGCGCCGACGGGCCAAGGCGGCGAGGCGTCCTGACGCCTGGCGTGCCGTGCCGCCGGTGGCGTGCGGCTGGATCGTGCTGACACACCCTGTCAGCAGCGGCGGCGTAGGGTATCCCCCATCGCCCCGCACGCTTTCCAGGAGGAACCGCCCATGTCCACGTTGACCCTGTATACCCACCCCGAGTCCCGCGGCATCGTCGCGCGCTGGATGCTGGAGGAAACCGGCCAGCCCTACCGCACCGAATACCTCGAATACGGCACGACGATGAAGGCGCCGGAGTACCTGGCGATCAATCCGATGGGCAAGGTGCCCGCGATCCGCCACGACACCACCGTGGTGACCGAGAACGCCGCCATCTGCGCCTATCTGGCCGATGCGTTCCCGGACGCCGGGCTCGCGCCCGCACCGGGCAGCCGCGAGCGCGGGGATTATTACCGCTGGCTCTTCTTCGCGGCCGGTCCACTGGAGGCGGCGGTGCTGGCGAAGATGGGCGGAGCGACCCTGGAACCGCGCTCCGCGGGCTTCGGCCGGCTGGAGGACGTGGTGGCGACGCTGGAGGCCCTGGTGGCGTCGCGCGAGCATGTCGCCGGCGATCGCTTCAGTGCCGCCGACCTGTTGCTGTCGGCCTACCTGGGCTGGTACATGCAGTTCGGCGTCATCGACAAGCGTGACGCCTTCCAGGCCTACGTCGATCGCCACGCCAACCGCGAGGCCGCGGTACGGGCGCGGGCGACGGAAGCCGAGCGCGCGGCCCGGAAGGACTGAGGCGCCGGGGCCGGCTCAGGCCAGCGACTTGAGCCGGTACAGCGCCTCCAGCGCCTGTTTCGGCGTCAGGTCGTCGGGGTCGAGTCCCGCTAGGGCCTCCATCGCCGCCGACGGCGCCGAGAACAGCGTGGCCTGGCGCGGCGTGTCCAGGGCCTGCGGCACCAGGGGCGGGGCGGCCACGCCATCGTGGCCTCGCTGCTCGAGTTCGGCCAGGCGGGCCTTGGCCTGTTGCACCACGCCGCGGGGCAGGCCCGCCAGCGCCGCGACCTGCAGGCCGAAACTGCGGTTGGCCGGCCCGTCCTTGACCGCGTGCATGAAGACCAGGCGGTCGCCGTGTTCGCGGTCATGGTGTTCGACCGCGTCCAGGTGCACGTTGGCGATGCCACTGCCGGGCTCGGCGAGGGCGGTGAGCTCGAAGTAATGCGTCGCGAACAAGGTGTAGGAGCGGTTGTGCTGCGCCAGGTGGCGCGCACAGGCATCGGCCAGGGCCAGGCCGTCGTAGGTGGAGGTGCCGCGGCCGATCTCGTCCATCAGCACCAGCGAGTCCGCGGTGGCGTGGTGGAGGATGTAGCTGGTCTCGCTCATTTCCACCATGAAGGTGGATTGCCCGCGGGCGAGGTCGTCGCCCGCACCGATGCGTGTCAGGATCCGGTCGATGGGGCCGATCACGGCACGGCTCGCCGGCACGAAACTGCCGATGTGCGCGAGCAGCACGATCAGCGCGTTCTGCCGCATGTAGGTGCTCTTGCCGCCCATGTTCGGCCCGGTGATGACGAGCATCCGCCGGTCCTCGTCGAGGATGAGGTCATTGGGTTCGAAGGGGTCCTGGCGCACCGCCTCGACCACCGGATGGCGGCCGCGTTCGATCCGCAGGCACGGCCGGTCGTCCAGATCGGGCCGCGCCCAGTCCAGTGCCTGTGCACGCTCGGCCAGCCCGGCCAGCACGTCCAGCTCCGCCAGTGCCGCGGCGCAGGTCCGCAGCGGCGGCAGGCGTTCGTTGAGGGTGTCGAGCAGGGACTCGTACAAGAGCCGCTCGCGGGCGAGGGCGCGCTCGCGGGCCGACAGCACCTTGTCCTCGAAGGCCTTCAGCTCCTCGGTGATGTACCGCTCGGCATTGGCCAGGGTCTGGCGCCGGGTGTAGTGCGTGGGCGCCTTGCCCGCCTGCGCCTTGCTGATCTCAAGGTAATAACCATGGA
>JAUIJO010000283.1 GCA_030431185.1 Gammaproteobacteria bacterium
GAAGCTGCATCCGGAGTGGAACACCGCGCTGTCGGCGGTCCATGTCCGCGAAAGCGCGATGTCCCGGGATGCGGTGGCCACCACGCACCCGGTGGTCCAGCATGTCGAGACCGTCGAGCAGGCGAGCCAGGCCTTCGATGCGATCACCTACTCCAAGGGCGAGGCGGTGATCCGCATGCTGGAGGCCTACGTTGGCGGCGATGCGTGGCGCGAGGGCGTGCGCCGCTACATCCGCGAGCATGCATACGGCAACACGGTCTCGGACGACCTGTGGGCATCGATCGAGGCCGCCGCCGGCAAGCCCGTCACCCGCATCGCGCACGACTTCACCCTCCAGCCCGGGGTGCCCCTGCTCAAGGTCGAGTCGGTCGAGTGCCGCCAGGGCGGGACCACGGTGGTACTGGGCCAGGGTGAATTCACCCGCGACCGGCCCGCCAAGGCGCCCCTGTCGTGGCAGGTGCCGGTGATCGCGCGGATCGTGGGCCACGAGGACGTGCGCGGCCTGGTGACCGATGGCCGGGCGACCCTCGAGTTGCCCGGTTGCGGGCCGCTGCTGGTGAACGCAGGCCAGAGCGGCTACTACCGGACCCGGCTGGGCGCGGACGTCTTCGCGACGCTGGCCTCGGCCTTCGACACGCTCGATCCGATCGACCAGTTGGGCCTGTCCAACGACACCTGGGCCCTGGGCATGGCCGGACTGCAGCCGGCGTCGGACTACCTGGACCTGGTGGCGGCGCTTCCGGTGTATGCAGACCCCACGCTCTGGCGCGACGTCGCGGGCCGCCTGGCCACGCTCGATGACTATTATCGCGGCGACGAAGCCGGGCAGGCGCGGTTCCGCGCGTTCGCCAGGGCCACGCTCGCGCCGGTGTTCGCACGCGTCGGCTGGGACGCCGTCGAGGGAGAACCCGCTCCGGTCACCCTGCTGCGAACCTCGCTGATCGATACCCTGGGCGGCATGGACGACCCCGCGATCCTGGCCGAAGCCAGGCGGCGCTACCAGGCCAGCGCGACGTCGCCGGAAGCCATGCCGGCCGAACTGAGACTGACGCTGCTCGGCCTGGTCGCGCGCAACGCGGACGTCGCCACCTGGGAGGCGCTGCATGCGCAGGCGCGTGCCGAAACCAGCGCGCTGGTGCGCGACCAGGACTACCTGCTGCTCGCGCGTGCGCGCGACGAGGGCCTGGCACGCCTTGCGATCGACATGGCGATGGGCGACGAGCCCGGCGCGACCAACAGCGCCACCATGTTGTCGATCGTCGCGGCCGAGCATCCCGACATGGTGTTCGACCATGCAGTCGCGCATCACCAGGCCGTGGATGCATTGGTGGATTCGACCTCCCGCGCCCGGTTCTATCCCAGCCTGGGCGCCGCATCGCGCGATCCGGCGATGGTGGACAAGCTCGAGTCCTTCGCCCGGTCGCACATCGCCGAGGGGTCGCGCCGGGCGACCGAAACCGCGGTCGTGGGGATCCGCCAGCGTCTCCAGGTGGTGCGCGAGCGCTTGCCCGCCATCACCGAGTGGCTCGGCGAACGGGGCTACTGACGACCGCGACCCCGCGCAGGTGAATGCAGGCTGCACGGATCGCATGTCCGTGCAAGGCGTGGGCCATGAACCCGCGTGGCTTCACTGCCTTGTGACGAATGCGCCGCCACGATGAGGCCTTGTTCTTCGATGGAGTGGCGGCAATGCCGGAAGAGATCGGGTCGGTCGAATCGGCCGAGGGTACGGTCGATGGATTGGCGCACAAGGCCCGGGTGGTCCGCTTCCTCCTGCGCTATCGCAATTCCGGGCTGTTTTCCGGACTGGCGGTGGACGCGGGCGACATCGACGGTGACGTGGAGGAGGGCGCGCCCGAACAGTTCGTGCAGGAACTCGAGGCGCTCGGCCCGACCTTCATAAAGCTGGGGCAGATGCTGTCCACGCGACCCGACATCGTGCCTCCGGCGTATGCCAGCGCGCTGGAGCGCATGCAGGAAGACGTGGCACCCGTGCCCTTCGCGCAGGTCCAGCAGACCGTCGAGGAAGAGCTGGGCGTGCGCATCAGCAAGGCCTTCGGCAGTTTCGAGGAGACACCGCTGGGCTGCGCGTCCCTGGCCCAGGTGCACCGCGCGACGCTGCGCGACGGCACGCCGGTCGCCGTCAAGGTGCAGAAGCCGCGCATCGCCCGCCAGCTGCGCTCCGACCTCGACATGCTCGACGGCCTCGCGCTGGCGGCGGACCGGTTGACGGATGTCGGCGGCAGCGTGCGCTTCGCCGATTGGCTCGAGGAGTTCCGCAAGGCCCTCATGGCCGAACTGGACTACGTGGCCGAAGCGGAGAACCTTGAGCGTTTCGGGGAGCACCTGGCGCCCTACGCGGAGCTGTACGTCCCCCGGCCCGTCTGGGATTTCACCCGCCGCCGGGTGCTGACGATGTCGCTGGTGGACGGCACCCACGTCGGGCGCATCTCCGGGGTCCGGCGGACCGAGGAATCGATGGCGCCGCTGGCCACCGCCCTGGTGCGCGCGTACCTCGACCAGGTGTTCGTGCACGGCGAGATCCATGCCGATCCGCACCCCGGCAACCTGCGCGTGACCGACGACGGCCGCCTGGCGATCTTCGACCTGGGCATGGTCGCCAACGTACCGCCGCGTCAGCGCGACCGCTTGATGAAGCTGCTGTTCGCCGCCGTGGACGGCCGCGGCGAGCAGGTCGCCGACGAGCTGATCGGCCTGAGCACCCGGCTGGCGGACTTCGACCCGTCGCGCTTCATGCGCGAAGTTTCCCAGCTCATCAGTCGCTATGCCGCGCACTCCGGCTCGATGTCGGAGGGACGCATCGTGCTGGAACTCGTTCGCATTTCCGCGTCCACGGGATTGCGCACGCCGCCCGAACTCAGCCTGCTGGGCAAGACCCTGTTCAACCTCGATGCGGTCTGCAGGCAGCTTTCGCCGGAACTCGACACCCAGGCCCTGGTGGAGGACCACCTGCAGCACGTGATGAAGGCGCGCCTGCGCAAGTCGCTGTCCTCGCCCAACCTCGCCGCCGAGATGATGGAGATCCAGGCGCTGCTCCGCGACGGACCGCGCCGCCTCACCGACATCCTGTCGCTGCTGGCCGAGAACCGCATGCAGGTGCGGATGACCGGACTGGAGGAGTCGCACCTGATGGAGAACCTGCAGAAGATCGCCAACCGGATCTGCGCCGGCGCGATCACCGCAGCGTTGATCCTCGCATCCTCCATGTTGATGGACGTACCGGTCGGGCCAACCTTGTGGGGGTATCCCGCGATCGCGTTGCTGCTCTTCCTGC
>JAUIJO010000026.1 GCA_030431185.1 Gammaproteobacteria bacterium
CCGGGGGCGACGGCCTGGCCAGCGGCATCGAGCTCACGCGTGGCGACCACCTGCTGGCCGGGCGACAACCACGCCGCGACCCGGTCGCCGCGTATCGCCAGGTCCACCCGCCGCGCCGGCGCCCCGGTACCGTCGTAGACCATGCCATTGCGAATGACCAGGTCGTAGGGCTCGTCCGCGGTCGCCGG
Organism: Gammaproteobacteria bacterium; assembly: GCA_030431185.1. Lineage (GTDB taxonomy): Bacteria > Pseudomonadota > Gammaproteobacteria > Xanthomonadales > Xanthomonadaceae > Marilutibacter. Next base: position 189 of record JAUIJO010000026.1, read on the forward strand.
CGGCACGGATGCGCAACCGGCGAGGCCGAGCAGGGCGATGAGGCTCAACGGTCTGGGGATCATGGCGCTACTCCTGGCGGACGAGGGATGTCGATTCATTGGCCGGGCGGCGACCGCGCCGCGGGTCCGGGGTCACGCGCCGACCCAGCGGAACAGGCCGATGCCGACGAAATTGCCGACGACATAGCCCAGGATCCCGGTGGCCACCGCGGGCACCGCCAGGCGCCGCCAGCCGAACAGCACGGCGAAGGCGACCGCGATCGGCGGGCCGCCGATGCAGGCGGTCGAGGCAATGGCCAGTTCGGCGTGGTTGAGGCGGAACAGGCGTCCCGCCGCCAGCACGAACAGCACGTGCACGACGAAGATCAGCAGGACGTAGGCGAACAGCGCCGGCGCGGCGTCGAGCAAGGCCCCCAGGTCGGCACCGGCCCCGAGCATGGCGAAGAACAGGTACATGAAAAGCGTCGCGACCAGGTCCTCGCCGGCCAGGCCGCGCAACCACCGGCGCCCCAGGGTCGCGATCGCCACCATGATCACGGTGATGAAGAGGATGCCGTAGCTCGGTTGGCCGACCGCCGCGGCGAGGGCGTCGCCGGTCGCGCAGGCCGTCGCCGCCAGCGCGAGCGCAATGGCCAGGCCGATGATGGACGGCACGCGCGCCTCGCCCGCGTCGCCGCCCGCAGCATCCGCGAGTCCCTCGCCGCGCCAGCCGAAATGCCGACGGAACACGGCGGCATTGGCGATGGCGCCCACCATCAGCAGGTAACCCAGGCCGACCACGTTGTCGATCGCCACGCCGGCGGCGAGGGCGCTGGGGTCGCGGAAACCGATGGCTTCGGCGACCGCCGCGTAGTTGAGCGAGCCGCCGGTGTAGGTCGCGCTGAACACCGCGGCGTACTCCGCCTCGTGCGCGCCGAGGTCGAGCAGTCGGGCGCCGAGCCAGGCGCCCAGCACCACGCCCAGCGCACCGGCCGCGAACGCGACCAGCGTGCGCCCGCCCTCCACCGCCATGCTCACCAGGTCGGCGCGCAACAGGAACAGGGCGATCGACAGCGGGACGAGGTATTGCCAGATCACGCCGTAGACCGGCGCGCTGCGCGGGATCGCGCCGATGTTCGCCAGCAGCATCGCCAGAGCGATCACAATCATGACGCCCGATACGCGACGCCCGAGCCGGGTCTTTTCCATGGCGGCGCCGATGGCGGCGATCGCGAAGAACACCGCCAGCAGCGCGAATCCGTTGTCGGCGGAAAGCCAGGTCGTGGCCGCGATGGCGCCGGCGACCGTCACCGCGCGGGCACCGGGCCGCCCCAGACCGCGTCCGGGCAATCGACCAGGCCATCGCGGTACGACACCGCCGGCGTCCGGTCCTGCTTGAGGAAAACGGGTCCGTCGAGGTCGACGACGTCGCACTGCTGGCCGAGGATGAAGCCCGGCGCCGCGGCCCAGCTGCTGCCCGCCATGTTGCCGACCATGACCTTCATGCCCAGCGCACGCGCACGTTCGGCGATCAGCAGGCCTTCGGTGAGGCCACCGCACTTGTCGAGCTTGATGTTGACCACGTCGAAGCGCCCCACCAGCGCCTCCACTTCGTCCAGGCCCTGCACGCTTTCGTCGGCCGCGATCGGGATCGCATGGTCGACGCCGTCGAGCTCGGCCTCTTGGCCCCGCTTGCAGGGCTGCTCCAGCAGGGACACCTTCGCCGCGTGGAGTGCCGGCAACAACACCTGGAGCGTGTCGGGCCGGTAGCCCTGGTTGGCGTCGACGGCCAGCCAGACATCGGGGCGCGCCGCGCGGACCGCGCGCACGCGCTCGCCGTCGAGGTCGGCCTCGCCGGTGAGCTTGAGCTTGATCGCTCGCGCCGCGGCATAGCCGCGCGCGGCCGCGGCCATCACCTCCGGCGCATCCGCGCCGACCGTGAACGTGGTCAGCAGCGGGCGCGGCCGATCGACGCCGGCGAGCTGCCAGGCCGGCACGCCCGCCCGTCGCGCCTCGAGTTCCCACAGCGCGCAATCGAGCGCGTTGCGCGCCCCGCCCGGTGGCAGCAGGCGCCGCAGCGCGTCGCGCGTCAGGCCCGCCTCGATGGGCTCGCGCAGCGCTTCGAGCGTGGCCAGCATGCCTTCGGGACGGTCGTCCAGGTAGTAGACGCCCGCCGCTTCGCCGCGCCCTTCGAAGCGGCCATCGTCGAGGCGCACGACGGTCGCCGGCATCGCATCGAACACGTAGCCCGAGATGCGGAAGGGCGCCGCCAGCGGCAGCGGTTCGTTTTGCAGCGTCATCGTCACGCGCGGTGCGGTGTCGGCCATGGAGGACTCCGGGAGGAACGGCGACGGGCGCGGCAGGGGATGCCGCGCCCGTGGGCCTCAGTAGTTGGCGCTGTAGCCGACCAGGTGATAGACGATGCTCGCCCAGAGGATGGCCAGGCAGCCCACCGCGAGCACGATCGCCCACAGCTTCGCCCACCAGCGGCGGCGGCTGCGCAAGACGCTCCAGGCATTCCAGACCGCGACCAGCGCGCCCAGCGGGAACACCACCAGCGACACGATCCGCAGGGTATGCACCAGCCAGTCGTTGGCCGGACCCAGCATGTCCAGGCTGCTGAACATCGCCATGATGGTGCCGACCACGCCGAGCGCCGTGGCCAGGACGACCAGCGAAGCGATGCGGATGATCCGGTGCGCGCGGGCATCGTCGCCGGCGAGCCGGTACGGCGCACCGTAATGGCGACGCACCAGCGCCGACACCGGCCACGCGATCACGGTCAGCGCCAGGGCGACCAGCCCCATCATGATGAGCGGCAGCAGCCATGCGCCCGAACGCCATGCCGGCACCGGCTCCATCACCGTGAACGGCGACACCGGCTCGAAGCTCCAGCGCACGACCTTGCCGTCCACCACCTTGGCGGCCAGGCGATCACTGCCATTCACGTCGCGCCAGACATAGGGGGCGATCTCGCGCCACTTCACCGGCAGGCCGTCGAGGCCCGTCAGGGCCGGCACCGAGATGCTGCCGTCCTCGGTCGGCACGACCTTGGTCTGGCCGACCAGGTTGAGGATGGCCAGGAAATTGTCGTCGGGACGACGGCTGCTGTCGTAGAGGCCGGCCATCTGCGCGGCGTGTTCGCGCGCGGTGGCTTCGTCGACGTGCCCTTCGTGCGGCGTGCCCGGCAGGTAGCGCGCGGCGAACGCCTTGTGCAGGGCGCCGCGGATCTTGCCGGCCGCGCCTTCGCGGCCACTGCTGTTGAAGGACACGAACAGGCCGATGCCATCGTCGATGAACAAGGGCATGTCGCTATGGAACCACTGCGTGTCGCCGGCATGGGCGATCACACGGCGACCGTTGACGTTGTATTCGTAGAAGCCCAGCAGCATGCGGTTGAGCGGCGCGATCATGTCCAGCGCGGTGCCGTGCATCTGCCTGGCGGTGTCCTCGCGGAGGATGCGGGCCCCACCGGAGGCGCCGTCCTGGAGGTGGGCGATCATGAAGCGCGCCATGTCCTCGCCGGTGGCCGACAGGCTCCCGGCCGGGGCGGGGGTGACGAACTCGAACGCCTTCGGCTCGTCCTCGCCGTAGGCATAGCCCTTGGCCATCAGCGGCTTCAACGCGTCTGGCAGGGGCTGGCGGAAGCTCGAGTGCGCCATGCCGAGGGGCTCGAACAGGTGCTGCTCGACGTAGTCGTCGAACGGCTGCCCGGACACGCGCTGGACGATGTAACCGGCGAGCGCGGTGGCGTAGTTCGAATAGGCCGGCGTGCTGCCGGCGTCGAAGATGCGGGTCGGCACCCAGTGCTTCAGGTAGTCCTCGAGCGAGACGTACTGGCTGGGGTCGGCGATGATGAGGGCCCGGATCGCCTCCTCCATGCCGGTGGTGTGCGTCATCACGTTGCGCAGGGTGATCGGCGTGCCGTTGCGCTCGGGGATCTCGAAATCGAGGTACGTGTTGACATCCGCGTCGAGGTCGAGCTTGCCCTGCTCGACCAGTTGCATCACCGCCGTCCAGGTGAAGAGCTTGGACACCGAGCCGGGGCGGAACAGCGTCCTGGCCGGATCGACCGGGGTGCGCGCCTCCACGTCGGCATAGCCATAGCCGCGGGACGCCAGCAGCTTCCCGTCCTTGACCACCACCACCACCGCGCCGGGAATGCCGCCCCGCTGGATCGCATAGGGAAGGAAGCCGTCGAGCCAGGCTTCGACATCGCCCTGGGTCAGCGGCCCCTCGTCGGCCGCCGGGACCTCAGCGGCAGAGGCAGCGTCCGATGCAGCGGGCACCTGGGCATCGAGCTCGACCTCGGGCACCGCCGGACCGACGACCGGGTCGGCCGCGATGGCCGGTTGGAGCGCGGCGAGCGCGCTGAGCAGGCAGGCCAGCAAGGCCGTCGAACGCTTCGACATCGTCTATCCCCTGGAATGGGCCGCACGCAGCGGCAAGGATCCCGACGGAAGCCAATGGCCCCGCTTCCGTCCTGTTCGGCAATAGTGATCCTGATTGGAAAAATGTCAACCCAGACTGGCAAAACACATCACAAAAGTGGATCATGACTTTCGACCTGGTGCGGCCGCCCGGGTCGTCCCGAACCCTGCAGGAAGCGACCCCTCGATGACATCGCCCCACCCGACGATCGGCAGCCTGCTCCGGGCCCTGCGCGCCCGGAACGACTGGACATTGAAGGAAATGAGCGAGCGCTGCGGCATCCCGCTGTCCACGCTCTCGAAGGTCGAACACGACCGGCTGACCCTGACCTACGACAAGCTCCAGCAGCTGGCCCAACGCCTGGACATGCGGATGTCGGAGCTGTTCGCCGAACAGGACGCCAGCGCCGATCCGCCGGTCACCGCGCGCCGCAGCATCGGCCGCATGGAGGACGCGGTCCGGGTCAACACCCCGAATTACGACTACTACTACATGTGCCCGGAATTGCGCCGCAAGCGCATGATCCCGGTGCTCACGCGCGTGCGGGCCAAGGACCTCGACGAGTTCGGCGCGTTGGTGAACCACTCCGGGGAGGAGTACGTGCACGTCCTGGAAGGCGCGATCGAGGTGCACACGCAGTTCTACGACCCGGTGGTGCTGCAGGCCGGCGAAGGCGTCTACATCGACTCCAACATGGGCCATGCCTACACCGTGGCCAAGGGCTGCGAAGAGGCCTTGTTGCTGGGCATCTGCTCCAGCCACGACGAGCAGTTGCTGGAGTCGCTGATGACCCTGCACGGCGACGAGAACGCCATGCCCGGCGAAGCGCCGCGCCTGTCGTCGCGCGCTCGCGGCGCGGCCAATGCCGACAGCCCGTCCGACAAGCCGATCGACAAGCGCAAGCGCGGCCTAAAGCGCAGCGGCTGACCGCGACCGCCGCCGGCTCGCCGACGGCGATGCGGCCCGTTGCAGAAGAAACAGTTGACATGCACCGAAGCGCCATGCTCTTCTCGGACGCATGACGCAACGCAACACGCCCCTGCCCACGATCCAGCGCGCGCGCCACGGCGACGCCGCGATCGCGCGCGCGGACGGCAACGGCCTTGCGTCGGCCACCCCCGTCACCGCGATTACCTCCATTACCACTACCGACACCCGACAGCCGGGGTGTGATCGCGCGTGATGTAACCCGACCCACGCCGCTCCGCCCCCGAACCGGGTGCGGATGTCTGGCACCGGGTTTCAAGGCGGGGCTCCACAAGGAAGCCCGCCCATGTCACATCCAGCCCCCCAAGCGCCCGCCGACCCTCTCCGTCGCGATGATGCGTCGCAGCCCGGCGTCGCCGACGCACCGCCGTTGCGCAGGCAGCTGCGCTGCCAGGCGCACAAGTTCGGCGGCAGCAGCCTGGCCGATGCCGAGCGCATCCGCGCCGCCGCCGGACTGGTCGACGATGGCGCACCGACGCGCGTGGTGGTGGTGTCGGCCATGCACGGCGTCACCGATGCGCTGGTCGCACTCGTCGAGCTGGCGGCACGGGGCGGCGACTGGCTCCCCGACTGGTCGGCACTGCGCGCCCGCCACCTGGACACTGCGCGGGAACTGCTCGGCCCGGATGCACCGGAAGCCGCGCTCGCCGCGGACTTCGATGCCCTGCATGCCCGTCTGGGCGACATCCGACCGCGCTGCGCGGTGGATGCCTCCGACGCGGCCTGGGTGCACGGGCTGGGCGAAGTGCTGTCGTCGCGACTGCTGCATGCCTGCCTCGGGGGCGAGGCGGCCGGCTGGTCGCGGCTGGACGCACGCGAGGTGCTCGTCGTGCATCCCGGCGAGCTGGGCGTCGCGGTGGACTGGGAGGCATCGCGTGCCCTGCTGGCCCGCTGGCGCGCCCATCACCCGGGACCGGACGTGGTCGTCACCGGCTTCGTCGCGCGTTGCGCCTCGGGCCGGCCCAGCACCCTGGGCCGCAACGGCAGCGACCATTCGGCGGCGATCTTCTCGGTGCTGTTCGATGCCGACGCCCTGACCATCTGGACCGATGTCGACGGCGTACTCTCGGCGGACCCGCGCCTGGTGCCGGACGCCGTATGCCTGCCGATGCTGTCCTACGCGGAGGCCTGCGAGCTCGCCTACTTCGGCGCCAAGGTCCTGCATCCCCAGACCATGGCGCCGGCGATCAGCCACGAACTGCCGGTGCGCATCCGCAACTCGCGCAACCCGCAGGCCCCGGGCACCCTGATCAGCGCGGCTTCCGGCGAGCGCAACCCGGCGCGCGGCACCCCGGTCAAGGGCGTCAGCCTGGTGGAAGGCCTTGCCGTGCTGGAACTCTCCGGCGCCGGCCTGATCGGCGTGCCGGGCACCGCCGAACGCATGTTCGCCGCCCTGCGCCAGGCCGGCGTGTCGGTCATCATGATCTCGCAGGGGTCCTCCGAGCATTCCATCTGCTGCGTGGTGAACCAGGCGCAGGCCGACGCGGCGCGGCGCGCGGTCGAAGCGGCATTCGCCGAGGCCATCGGCGACGGCCAGGCGCAGGGCATCACCCTGACACCGGACATCTGCGTGCTCGCCGTGGTCGGCGATGGCATGGTCGGCGTGCCGGGGGTGGCCGCGCGCCTGCTCGGCGGGCTGGCCCAGGCACGGGTGAACGTCCGCGCGATCGCGCAGGGCGCGGGCGAGCGCAACATCTCGGTGGCCGTCGCCGCGGCGGACGCGCAACGCGGGCTGCGCGCGGCCCATGCCGCGTTCTGGTTGTCGCCGCAGACGCTGTCGGTCGGGCTCATCGGTCCGGGCAACGTGGGTCGCACCCTGCTGCAACAACTCGCGGACGCGGCGCCGCGCTTCGCCGCCAGCGCCTCGCCCGGGCAGGGCCTGGACATCCGCCTGCGCGCGGTGGCCAACAGCCGCGCGATGCGCCTGCAAGACAAGGCCCTCGACCCGGCCGGCGCGGTCGATGCCCTGGTCGACGCCGAGGCCCTGGACCTCGACCGCTTCGCCGCGCACATCCGCGCCGAGCACCTGCCGCACGCCATGATCGTCGACTGCAGCGGCAGCGACGCGGTCGCCGAGCGCTATGCCGGATGGCTGGCCGCCGGCATCCACGTGGTCACCCCGAACAAGCACGCCGGCAGTGGCGACTGGAAACGCTTCCAGGCCATCCGGTCCGCCAGCCGGCACGGCGGCCGGTTCCGCTACGAGGCAACGGTGGGCGCGGGCCTGCCGGTGGTGCAGACGCTGCGCAACCTGCTCGATACCGGCGACGCCCTGCATGGCATCGAAGGGGTGTTCTCCGGGACCCTCGCCTGGTTGTTCAACAAGTTCGACGGCAGCACGCCCTTCTCGGAGCTCGTGCTCGAGGCGCGCGCCATGGGCTACACCGAACCGGATCCGCGCGACGACCTGTCCGGCACCGATGTCGCGCGCAAACTGGTGATCCTCGCCCGCGAGGCGGGGCGCACGCTCTCGCTCGAGGACGTGGCGGTCGAGAACCTGGTCCCCGCGCCGCTGCGCACGCTGCCCCTGGACGAGTTCCTGGCACGCATCACGGAACTCGACGGCCCGATGCAGGCCCGCCTGCGCGAGGCGCGCGCCAAGGGCGGCCAGCTGCGCTACCTGGCCGTCCTCGACCGCGAGGGCAACGCCAGCGTCGCGCTGACCGTGCCCGACGCCAGCCATGCCAGCCTGCACGGGCAGCTGACCGACAACCTGATCCAGTTCCGCACCGCGCGATACCCCGACAACCCGCTGGTGGTGCAGGGACCCGGCGCCGGACCCGACGTCACCGCCGCCGGCGTGTTCGGCGACATACTGGCGATCGCGCAGGCGCTCGGAGCGCGTGCATGAACGATACGATGGCCCCACCCGCCCCGCCGGCGCAGCATGGAGAACCCCGCGTGCAGGACGACGCATCGAGCGACCCACATCCCACGTCACGCGCGTTCGCGCCCGCCAGCGTGGGCAACATCGGCGTCGGCTTCGACCTGCTCGGCCACACCATCGAGGGGCCGCGCGACATCGCCACGGTACGCCGCATCGAGGCGCCGGAAGTCCGTATCCGTGCGATCACCGGCCAGGTGCCCGGCGTCGCGCAGCTGCCGCTCCAGGCCGAGCGCAACACCGCGGGACAGGCCTTGATCGGCCTCCGGGAGAAGCTCGGACTCGCGCACGGCTTCGAACTCACGCTCGAGAAGGGCATCGCGCTGGGCTCCGGCCTGGGCGGGTCCGCGGCGTCCTGCGTCGCCGCGCTGGTCGCCGCCAATGCCTTGCTGGACGCGCCCCTGTCGCGCGACGCACTGTACGAACATGCCCTGGACGGCGAGTCGGTCTCCAGCGGCAGCCGGCATGGCGACAACGTCGCGCCGATGCTGCTCGGGGGCGTGGTCATGGCGACCCATGACCGCATGATCGCGCTGCCGGTACCCGGGTGGCTCCATGCCGTGGTGGTGCACCCGGCCCAAGTGCTCGAAACCCGGCGCGCCCGCGCGGTGCTGGCCGACCCCTACCCGCTGGACGTGGTGGTGCGCCAGAGCGCGCACCTGGCGCTGTTCCTGACGGGCCTGCAACGCGCGGATGCCTCGATGCTGCGCGAAGGGCTCCGCGACCTGCTGGTCGAACCGCGGCGTGCGCCGCTCATCCCGGGATTCACCGAAGCCAAGCAGGCGGCGCTCGACGGGGGGGCGATCGGCGCCAGCATTTCGGGCGCTGGACCGAGCACCTTCGCGTGGTTCGAGTCGAGAGAAGCCGCCGAGGCCGCCGCCCCCGCCATGCGACGCGCCTTCACCGATGCCGGCTTCGAAGCCCGCGCCTACGTCACGCCGGTCGCCGGCCCGCGCGCCGAAGTGATCGGCCCCGGCCACGGCTGAGCGCTCCATTCCCGTTTCCAGGACAGGCATGCCGCCCGCGACCGCCACGGGCACGGCGGCGAGACTCCATGAACTTCACCAGCACCCGCGGCCAGACGCCGCCCACCGACATCGACACCGCGCTCGTCGCCGGCCTCGCGCCGGACGGCGGCCTCTACGTACCCGGACGCATTCCCGCGCTGGCGCTCGACGGCCCCTGCGACACACTGGCCGACACCGCCCACGCGGTGCTCGCGCCCTTCTTCGAGGATTCGCGCCTGGCCGGCGAGCTTGCCGCCATGTGCAACCGCGCCTACGCATTCCCCGCCCCCCTGCGACCCCTCGCATCGGACGGCAACCACCTCCTCGAGCTGTTCCATGGCCCCACCGCCGCGTTCAAGGACTACGCGGCGCGCTTCCTCGCCGAGTCGCTGTCGCGGCTGCGCGAGGACGCCGACCCGCCGACCACCATCCTCGTCGCCACCTCCGGCGACACCGGCGCGGCGGTCGCGGCTGCCTTCCACCAGCGCCCCGGCTTCCGGGTGCTGATCCTGTATCCCGACGGGCGGGTATCGCCACGACAGGCCCATGGGCTGGGCTGCTGGGGCGACAACGTGCAGGCCTGCCGCGTGGCGGGCAGCTTCGACGATTGCCAGCGCCTGGTGAAGCAGGCCCTGTCCGACAGCGGACTGCGCCGACGCGTCGCGCTCGGATCCGCAAACAGCATCAGCCTCGGCCGGTTGCTACCGCAGGCGGCCTACTACGCGCATGCGGCACTCGCGTTCCGCGCCACGCATGGGGAGCGGCTCAACTTCATCGTGCCCACCGGCAACCTCGGCAATGCCTGCGCCGCGATCCTCGCGCGGCGCATGGGATTGCCGATCGGCAAGGTGAGGCTGGCGACCAATGCCAACGACACCCTCCCGCGCTTCTTCGCCGGCGCCGACTATGCCGCCCGGCCCACCCGGGCGACGCTGGCCAACGCCATGGACGTGGGCGCGCCGAGCAACTTCGAAAGGCTGCGCCACTGGCACGAGAGCGACGAGGCCCTGCGTGCCGCCATTTCCGCGACCGCCATCGACGATGCCACCATCCGCGACGTCATCCACGAGGCCCCGTCGCGGCACGGCATCGTGCCCTGCCCGCACACCGCCACCGGCCTGCGCGTGCTGGAGACCCTTCGCGCGGAAGGCGACACCCGTCCGTGGGCCGTTGTCGCGACCGCGCATCCGGCCAAGTTCGAGACCATCGTCGAACCGCTGGTCGGACACGCCGTGGATATCCCGCGCGCACTGGCCGACTCCCTCGCGCGGCCGGCGTCCGCGCGCGCGATGCCGGCGGCGTATGCGACCTTGGTCGAAGCACTGGACTGAGGACGCCACGCCCACGGGGACCGTTCGTCACCGCGCCGACTCTTTTCAGAAGAAACTGTTGACACCCTTCAACCGGCCGTGTTTATCTCCAATCCATGACGCAGCGCAGCAACCATCCGCAGACCGCAATCGCCCGGGCACACGCTCCGGTCGACGCGCTGCGTGACGCGCTTCCCGTGATCCTGGCGACCGCATCGGCGGCGCTCATTCTCGTACTCGTACTTATTACCGGGCCACTCAGCGCGGGGTACGGGGTTGCGTAAGTAAGACGAGCAAACCCAGGTCGAAACACCAGGACCCCGCGCCAGAGATGGCGCGGGGTTTTTCGTTTCCAGCATCCGAAATCGAACACAGACGCAGTCCAGGGAAGTCCGACACGTGAGAAGCAACGCCATCAAGCAAGGCCCCGCGCATGCACCGGCACGCGCCATGTTGCGCGCCACCGGGCGCGACGACGCCGCCATCGCCAAGCCGTTCGTGGGCGTGATCCACACCTGGACCGACGTGTCGCCGTGCAACCTGACCCTGCGCGACCTGGCCGCCCACGTGCGGGAGGGCGTGCAGGCATCGGGGGGCACCGCGGTCGAGTTCAACACCATCGCGATCACCGACGGCATCGCGATGGGCACCGACGGCATGCGCGCGTCGCTGGCTTCGCGCGAGACCATCGCCGACTCGATCGAGCTGGCGGTGACCGGCCACAGCCTGGACGCCATGGTGCTGCTGGTCGGTTGCGACAAGACGATCCCGGCCGCGGCGATGGCGGCGGCCCGCCTCGACGTGCCGACCGTCATCCTCTACGGCGGCACGATCATGCCGGGCAGCTGCCCTTCCAGGGACGGCAAGGACACACCCCTCACCGTGCAGGACGTGTTCGAAGCCGTCGGCGCCCATTCCGCCGGGCGCATCGACGACGAAGAGCTGCACCGCGTCGAGTCGCACGCCTGCCCCGGCGCCGGTGCCTGCGGGGGGCAGTTCACCGCCAACACCATGGCGATGGTGCTCACGTTCCTGGGCCTGTCGCCGCTGCAGCTCAACGACATCCCCGCGATCCATGCCGACAAGCCCGGCGCGGCGAAAGCCTGCGGCGCGCTGGTCATGCAGCAGTTGCGCGATGGCGGGCCGACACCGCGTGCCCTTCTCTCTCCCGCCGCGCTGCGCAACGCCGCGCGCGCGGTGTCGGCCACCGCCGGGTCCACCAACGCCGCCCTGCACCTGCTGGCGATCGCGCATGAAGCCGGCGTCGCCTTCGACCTCGAAGAGTTCGAGTCCGCCGCATCGACCCCGGTCATCGCCGACCTCAAGCCCGGCGGCCGCTATACCGCCGCGGAGATGTTCCAGCAGGGCGGCACCGCCCTGGTGGCGCGCGAGCTGCGCGTCGCCGGCCTGATCGAGGACGTGCCGACGGTGACCGGGCGCTCTTTCTTCACCGAACTCGATGCAGTCCCCGCGCCCGCGCACCAGGACGTGGTGCATCCGATCGCCCGGCCGCTCAAGCCCCGTGGCGGCTATTCGATCCTCTACGGCGACCTCGCGCCGGAAGGCTGCATCGTCAAGCTGGCCGGGCACGGGCGCGACCACTTCGAGGGCCCGGCGCGCGTGTTCGACTCCGAGGAGGCCGCGTTCGCCGCGGTGCAGGCGCGCAAGGTGCAGGCGGGCGACGTGGTGGTGATCCGCTTCGAAGGCCCGACCGGCGGCCCGGGCATGCGCGAGATGCTGGCGGTCACCGCCGCGCTGGTCGGGCAGGGCCTGGGCAACGATGTCGCCCTGATCACCGATGGCCGCTTCAGCGGCGCCACCCACGGCTTCATGGTCGGGCACATCGCGCCGGAAGCCGCGCATGGCGGCCCGATCGCACGCTTGCGCGATGGCGATCGCGTGCGCATCGACGTCGAAACCCGCCGCATCGACGTCGACGCCGATCTCGCCAGCCGCGCCCCCGCCACGTTCACGCCCCGCGTGCGCACCGGTGCGCTGGCCAAGTACGCGCGCATCGTCAGCTCCGCGTCCAGGGGGGCGGTGACCGCACCCGGCCCCCTCGACGACCGTCGTGCGATCCCCAGCGCGCTCGTGGCCGGCCCGGCCCGACGCGACCCCGTACCCGCCTGACCCGCTCGATTCCATCCCGCACACGCGGGGCCACGTTCACCCTCGACCGAACTTCCACAAGGACACTGCAATGAGTTCACCCAGCCAGACCGGACCCAAACCCCGCATCGCCATCGTCGGCTACGGCAGCCAGGGACGCGCGCATGCGCTCAACCTGCGCGACTCCGGCTTCGACGTCACCATCGGCCTGCGCCCCGGCGGCCCCACCGAGATCAAGGCCAAGGCCGACGGATTCAACGTCCGGACACCGGCGGACGCCGTCAAGGATGCCGAGCTGGTCGCGGTGCTGACGCCGGACATGGTGCAGGCGCAGCTCTACGGCGAGGTGATCGAACCCTACATCGCGCCCGGCGCCTGCCTGCTGTTCGCGCATGGCTTCAACGTGCACTACGAACAGATCAATCCGCGCGAGGACCTGGACGTGGTGCTCGTGGCGCCCAAGGGCCCCGGCGCCCTGGTTCGTCGCGAATACGAGATCGGCCGCGGCGTGCCGTCCGTCTACGCGGTCTACCAGGACCGCAGCGGCGGGGCCGAGGCGCTGGCGCTGGCCTATTGCGCCGGCATCGGCGGCGCCCGCCAGAACGCGATCAGGACCACCTTCAAGGAAGAGACCGAGACCGACCTGTTCGGCGAGCAGGCGGTGCTGTGCGGCGGCGCCACCAAACTCGTCCAGGCCGGCTGGGAGACCCTCGTCGAAGCCGGCTACCAGCCCGAGGTCGCCTACTACGAGTGCCTGCACGAGCTGAAGCTGATCGTCGACCTGTTCTACGAAGGCGGCGTGACCCGCATGCACGAATTCATCAGCGAGACCGCGCAGTACGGCGCGCTGACCCGGGGCCCATACGTCGTCGACGACAACACCCGGGCGCAGATGAAGAAGGTGCTGGCCGAGATCCAGGACGGCACGTTCGCCCGCCAGTGGATCGCCGAGTACGCGGCGGGCAACGCCAACTACAAGGCGATGAAGCAGGCCGACCTCGACCACCCGATCGAAGCGGTGGGCAAGAAGCTGCGTGCCAACATGAAGTGGCTGTCGACCGCGCCCCAGGCCACCCCCGCCGCTCCGGCCAGCGAGGCCCGGCAACCGGAAGAGGCCGCCGCATGAACTCCGCCCGCTGGCTCGTGCAAGCCCTGAAGGCCGAGGGCGTGGACACGCTGTTCGGTTACCCGGGCGGCGCGATCATGCCGTTCTACGATGCCCTGCACGGCTCGGACCTGAAGCACGTACTGGTCCGCCACGAGCAGGGCGCGGCATTCGCCGCGAACGGCTATGCACGGGCCAGCGGGCGCGTGGGCGTGTGCGTGGCGACCTCCGGTCCCGGGGCCTCGAACCTGGTCACCGGCATCGCCGACTCCATGCTGGACTCGGTCCCGATGGTGGTGGTCACCGGCCAGGTGGCGACCGGCCTGATGGGGACCGATGCGTTCCAGGAGCTCGACGTCTTCAGCATGACGATGTCGATCGTCAAGCACAGCTTCATCGTGCGCCGGGTCGAGGACCTGCCGGACGTGGTCGGCGAAGCGTTCCGGATCGCCCGCTCGGGCCGCCCGGGCCCGGTGCTCATCGATTTCCCCAAGGACGTGCAGGTGGGCGACGCCTCCGCGCTCGCGCCGCACGTGCCGCGCCCGGTCGACGAGGTCCCGGCGCCCGCCGATGCATCGCTGCACGAAGCCCTGGCGCTGATGTCGCAGGCCCGGCAGCCGGTCGTCTACGGCGGGGGCGGCATCGCCCTGGGCGACGCCGTCGAGGTCTTCCGCGACTTCGTCAACGCCACCCGCATCCCCACCGTGCTGACGCTCAAGGGGCTGGGCGCGCTGCCGGCGGGTCATCCGCTCAACCTCGGCATGCTGGGCATGCATGGCAGCCACGCCGCCAACCTGGCCGTCCAGGAGAGCGACCTGCTGATCGTCGTCGGCGCACGTTTCGACGATCGCGCGACCGGCAAGCTGGCGGAGTTCGCGCCGCATGCACGGGTGATCCACATGGACCCGGACGCTTGCGAGATCGGCAAGTTGCGCCAGGCCGATGCCGGTGTCAAAGGCAACATCTCCACGACGCTCAAGGCACTGACGCTGCCCGCCGCGGCGCACGTGCATGGACGCCACGCGGTGCCGCGCCGGCAGTGGCTGGAGACCTGCCAGCAACGCGCACGGGAACATGCCGCGCGCTACGACGCGCCGGGCGACAGTGTGTACGCCCCGGCCCTGCTCAAGCGGCTGTCCGAGATCGCCCCGGGCGCGATCGTCTCCTGCGACGTCGGCCAGCACCAGATGTGGGTGGCCCAGCACTGGCGCTTCAAGCACCCGCGCCAGCACCTGACCAGCGGTGCCCTGGGCGCGATGGGCTTCGGCCTGCCGGCCGCGCTGGGCGCGCAGATGCAGGACCCGGATGCCTGCGTGGTCTGCGTCAGCGGCGATGGCTCGTTCCTGATGAACGTGCAGGAGCTGGCCACCGCGGCGCGCTATCGGTTGCCGGTGAAGATCGTGCTGCTCGACAACCAGGCGCTTGGCATGGTGCGCCAGTGGCAGGAGCTGTTCTTCGACCGGCGTTATTCGGAGATCGACCTGTCCGACAACCCCGACTTCGGCGCGCTCGCCAGCGCGTTCGGCATCCAGGCCCTGCACGTGGACCGGGCCGACGCGGTGGAGGACGCCCTGCAGGCGCTGATGGCCACGCCCGGTCCGGCCCTGCTGCATGTCGCGATCGACCAGCAGGCGAACGTCTGGCCGCTGGTGCCGCCCAACCACAACAACGCACAGATGCTCGACGGCGAAGCGTCCGCCGATGCCGTCGCCACTTCCCAGGCCCGTCCGGTGAACCCCAATGCGCTACCAGCTTGATCTGACCCTGAGGCAGGCCGAAGGCGCGCTGGCACGCGTGCTCGGCACCGCCGAACGACGCGGTTTCCGCCCGCTGGCGGTGGACGGCGAAGCCCAGGCCGATGGCGACCGCTGGCACCTGCGCCTGATGGTCGAGAGCGACCGCGACGACGCCAACCTGCGATCGCAACTGGCCAAGCTGCATGACTGCCTGGCCGTGGAGGTCTCGCCATGCAGCTGAACGAAACGACCGCCGTCCTCGAGTCGCCCCGGGATGCCGCCAACGAAGCCGCGCCTGCGAAACCTCTGGCGTGGTTCGATGGCCGACTGGTCGCGACGGACTCGCCGCAGGCCCCGTTGACCACCCATGCGATGCATTACGGCACCGGCGTGTTCGAGGGCATCAAGAGCTACGCCACGCCCGATGGCGGCGCGGCGGTGTTCCGCCTGCCCGAACACATGGAGCGCATGCGCAAGGGCGCGCAGCTGCTGGGCATCGACTTCGACCCCGCGCGCGCCAGCGATGCCATCCTGCGGACCCTGCGGGCCAATGGCCATCGCGACGCCTATATCCGCCCCCTCGCCTGGCTGGGCAGCGGCACGATCGGACTGGACGTGGCACCGCTGACCCAGCACTACATGGTCGTGACGCAGGCCGCCGCGGTGCACCTGGCCGGCAATGCCGCCCGCCTGGGCGTCTCGGGCTGGCGTCGCAACCCGGCCACCTCGCTGCCACCACTGAAGCTCTGCGGGGGCTACATCAACTCCGTGCTGGCAAAACGCGAAGCGAAGCAGCGCGGCTTCGACGAAGCCTTGTTCGTCGATGGCGACGGCTTCGTGGTCGAGTGCACCGGCGCGAACGTGTTCATGGTCAAGAATGGCAGCATCACCGCCGCACGGCATCCGGATGCGCTGGATGGCATCACCCGCGCCACGCTGGTCGAGCTGACCGGTGCGCATTCACGCCCCGTGTCGCTGGACGAGCTCAAGGAAGCGGATGAAGTCTTCGTCTGCGGCACCGCCGCCGAGGTCGCGCCGATCGCCGCGCTGGAGGACGTCGAGTTCGGCGACAACCCCACCACGCGCGAGTTCCAGGCCTTGTACGCACGCGTCGTGCGCGGCGCGGTGCCGCAGTACGAACGCTGGCTGACGGCGGTCTGATCGATGGACGGCGACGTACAACGCTTCTCCACGGAGCCTCCGGTGGCGGTGGGAGTGGCCGACGTGCTCGCCGCGCAGGCACGCCTGCGCCGCTACCTGCCCGCCACGCCGGTCCACCATGCCGAGCGATTCGGCTGCTGGCTCAAGCTCGAGAACCTGCAGCGCACCGGCTCGTACAAGGTGCGCGGCGCGCTCAACGCACTGCTGGCCGCGCGCGAACGCGGCGACGGCCGGACGGTCATCGCCGCCTCCGCCGGCAACCACGCCCAGGGCCTCGCATGGGCCGCCTATCGCCTGGGCATGCACGCCATCACCGTGATGCCCAGGGGTGCGCCGGAGACCAAGGTGGCCGGCGTCGCGCACTGGGGCGCCACGGTCCGCCTGCACGGGGACAGCTACGACGAAGCCAAGGCATTCGCGATCGAACTCGCCGCCCAGAACGACTATCGGCTGCTGTCGGCCTTCGACGATCCCGACGTGATCGCCGGCCAGGGCACGGTGGGGCTGGAGATGGCCGCGCTCGCCCCGGACGTGGTCCTGGTGCCCATCGGCGGCGGCGGACTGGCGGCCGGTGTCGCGCTGGCGCTGAAGTCGCAAGGCGTGCGCATCGTCGGCGCCCAGGTCGAAGGCGTCGACGCGATGGCGCGCGCGCTGAAGGGTGATACCCGTGAGGTGGAACCGGTCGCCAGCCTCGCGGACGGCGTCCGGGTCAAGGCCCCGGGCCTGCTGACCCGCCGCCTGCTCGCCGACCTGCTCGACGACGTGGTGATCGTGCGCGAGGCCGAACTGCGCGAGACCGTGGTGCGGCTGGCGCTGGAGGAACACGTGATCGCGGAGGGGGCCGGGGCGCTGGCGCTGGCCGCTGGTCGCCGCGTGGCCGGCAAGCGCAAGTGCGCGGTGGTGTCGGGCGGCAACCTCGATGCCGGCGTGCTCGCCGCGCTGCTGTCGGAAGTGCGGCCGCGCGCCCCGCGCCGCCCGCGTCGCCGTACACGCGAGCCGGCCGCGACGGTCGCGACGCAGGAGCCCGCCATTCCCACCCTGGCCACGCCGCCGCGCCCCCGCGCGACACCCACGCCTCAATCCGTTCGCGCTTCGCGCGCCCGACACCCTGACGAGGAAGTCTTCGCATGAACGACCCCGCCGCCCGAGTCCGCATCTTCGACACCAGCCTGCGCGATGGC
>JAUIJO010000027.1 GCA_030431185.1 Gammaproteobacteria bacterium
GTGCGCCCACAAGGTCATGGTGACGTCCCACACGTCGTCCTCGCGCAGCACCCGCGCATCCATCGCGTCGGCCACCGCGTCGGCGACCACGGTCAGCGTCGGCGATCGCCGGGCCTGGAAGTCCTCGGGATAGCGCCGCGCGTCGCGGCGCGGCATCGAGAACGCCAGGTCGAACAGGTGCGGATGGGCGAGGGCATAGTCGAGGTAGAGCCGATGCACCGCGATCAAGCGGGTCAACGGGTCGAGCCCGCGCGCGCGCGCGTCCCAGTGCCGGGCGATCGCGTCGAAGCTGTCGTTGCCGATGCGCGCCAGCAGCGCGTCGCGACTCTCGAAATGCCGGTAGATCGCCATCGGCGACAGCCCGGCGGCGGCGGCCACGCGGCGCATCGTCACGCCCGCATCGCCTTCGCGCTCGAGCAGGCCGCGCGCGGCATTGAGGATGCGTTCGGCGGTGTCGGGGCGGGCGCGCATGCGTACATCGTATACAACGGACCGCGCGGACGCCGATTCCGCCCCGATGGCGCCGGGTTCCGGGCCACCAGGCGGCATCGTCCCGCCTGCGGCCCGGGTGACGGCGCGATAATGAAGGCTGGATACCGAGCCCCCGGAGCACGCCATGAGCCAGAGCGCCCACACCCGCCATGACCCCACGCGCAGGATCCGCGCGCCCCGCGGCAGCGAACTGAACTGCCGCTCGTGGCTCAGCGAAGCGCCGTTCCGCATGCTCCAGAACAACCTCGACGCCGAAGTCGCCGAACGGCCGGAGGACCTGGTCGTGTACGGCGGCATCGGCCGCGCCGCGCGCGACTGGGAAAGCTACGACGCCATCCTGGCGTCGCTGAAGACCCTGGGCGACGACGAGACCCTGCTGGTGCAGTCGGGCAAGCCCGTGGGCATCTTCCCGACGCATGCGGACGCCCCGCGCGTGCTGATCGCCAACTCGAACCTGGTGCCGGCCTGGTCGACCTGGGAGCACTTCCACGAGCTCGATCGCAAGGGCTTGATGATGTACGGCCAGATGACCGCGGGCTCGTGGATCTACATCGGCAGCCAGGGCATCGTGCAGGGCACCTACGAGACCTTCGTGGAAATGGGGCGCCAGCACTACGACGGCAACCTCAAGGGCAAGTGGATCCTGACCGCCGGCCTGGGCGGCATGGGCGGCGCGCAGCCCCTCGCCGCATCGCTGGCCGGTGCCTGCAGCCTCAACATCGAGTGCCAGCAGAGCCGCATCGACATGCGCCTGCGCACGCGCTACGTGGACGAGCAGGCCAGCGACCTGGACGACGCGCTGGCGCGCATCGAAAGGTACACCGCCGCGGGCGAGGCCAGGTCGATCGCGCTGCTGGGCAACGCCGCCGAAGTGCTGCCGCTGATGGTCGAGCGCGGCGTCCGCCCGGACGCGGTCACCGACCAGACCAGCGCGCACGATCCGGTGCATGGCTACCTGCCGGCCGGCTGGAGCGTGGAACTCTGGGAGCGCCTGCAGAAGGAGGACCCGGTGCGGGTACGCGACGCGGCGAAGAAGTCGATGCGCGTGCACGTCGAGGCGATGCTCGCGTTCGAAAAGCAGGGCATCCCCACCTTCGACTACGGCAACAACATCCGCCAGATGGCCCGGGACGAAGGCTGCGCGAACGCCTTCGACTTCCCGGGTTTCGTCCCCGCCTATGTGCGGCCGCTGTTCTGCCGCGGCATCGGGCCGTTCCGCTGGGTCGCGCTGTCGGGCGACCCGGAGGACATCTACAGGACCGATGCGAAGGTGAAGGAGCTGATCCCGGACGATGCCCACCTGCACAACTGGCTGGACATGGCGCGCGAGCGCATCGACTTCCAGGGGCTGCCGGCGCGGATCTGCTGGGTCGGCCTGGGCCAGCGCCACAAGCTGGGCCTGGCCTTCAACGAGATGGTGCGCAACGGCGAACTGAAGGCGCCCGTGGTGATCGGGCGCGACCACCTCGATTCGGGATCGGTGGCCTCGCCCAATCGCGAGACCGAAGCCATGCGTGACGGCTCCGACGCGGTGTCCGACTGGCCGCTGCTCAACGCGATGCTCAACGTCGCGGGCGGCGCGACCTGGGTCTCCCTGCACCACGGTGGCGGCGTCGGCATGGGTTACAGCCAGCACAGCGGCGTGGTCATCGTCTGCGATGGCAGCGAGGCGGCGGACAAACGCATCGCCCGCGTGCTGTGGAACGATCCCGGCACCGGCGTCATGCGCCATGCCGATGCCGGATACGAGGTCGCCAGGCAGTGTGCGAAGGCGCAGGGCCTGAAGCTGCCGATGGCGTGATCGGCGAGCGCGGCGCGTGCGTGCACGTGCCGCCCCCGCTTCGCCGCTAGGGGGACGGCGCGTCGGTGGAGGCGGGCACCGGCGTCGCGGCCCCGCCGCCGGCCGGCGACGCGCTCAGGCCGCCGGATTCCCCGGCCCGGAACACGACGTCGAACGCGCGCCAGTGCAGGCCGCCGTCGGCGATCGGCGTCAGGTGGAAGGACCAGTAGGCCGGTTTCCCCGGCATGGTCAGGGTCATGCCGCCCCGGCCCGGGACCTCGTCGATCCGGAGGGTGCCGAAGTCCGGGTGCTCGTATCGCCCCGCAAGCGCGCGATGCGATGCAGACAGTGGCACCGCTCCGGGTCGCACCGGCGGCGGCGTCGGCGGCGTGGCTCCCAGCAGGCCACGCAGCGTCCTGCCCATCCGCAGCACCGGGTAGTCGAACAGGTTGCCGGTATAGCTCACCGCCAGGTCGCTGCCGCGCCAGGCGATGGCATTGGCCGAGTAGCCCGGCAGGGTGCCCTGCACCGCCACGAACTCGCCATTGTCGTCGCGCCCGGTGTCGATGGAGCCCAGCGGATCCTCGTCGACGAACAGCTCGGGATAGGCGCCATCGGCGAGCGTGCGCGCCCATCGCGCCAGGTCGGTGGCGGTGGTGACCAGGCCGGAGCTGCCGATCTCCAGCGGCGCCGGTACGGGGGTCATGACGCCCTCGGGTTCCGGGCCCGCCGTGTAGGGCAGGGCGCCTCCGGGAACGTGGTCGGCGGTCTGCAGCGCGACCTGGCTCTCGTCCATCCCGGCAGGGCGCAGGACGAGGTCCCGGGCGACCTCTTCGAACGGACGACCGCTCGCGCGCGAGACCACCTCGGCCAGCAGGGCATAGCCGACGTTCGAGTAGCGCTCCTTGCCGGGCGTTTGCAGGCGATCGGGGTGCGCCGCCAACCAGGTCGCCACCTCCGCCTCGCCGATGGGGAAGTCGTCGGGCAGGTCGCGCGGCAGTCCCGCGCTGTGGTGGAGCACCGCGCGCAGGCTCATGCCCGGCCGGTCGGCCAGGGCCGGCAACCAGCGACCGACGGGCTGGTCCAGCGACACCGTGCCCGCGCGCTCGAGCTGGACGAGGGTCGCGGCCACCACGCCCTTGGTGACCGAGGCGGCGCTGTAACGCGTGTCGAGGGTGTGCGCCCGGCGCGCAGGCCAGTCGGCGTAGCCGTAGTGGCGGACCAGGACCGGCCGCTCGCCGCGCATGACCACCAGGGTCCCCGACAGGTCCGCATGCGCGGCCAGCGGCGCGAAGTAGGCGTCAACGCGCGCGGCCAGTTGCGGGTCCTCCGCGACCACCGCCAGCGCGGGCGATGCCGGGGCACGCGGCGGCGTGGCCGCACAGGCGCTGGCGAGCAGGACGACGGCACCTGCCAGGCACATCGTCGTCGTCCATGGGGAAAGTGGGCCACGCATGCGCATATCCGTCCTCAACTGTATTGGTGATCTATAACACTATCAGACAAGCACACTTAGTGGAAAGTGATCCGTTGGCTCGGGTTGCCTTGAGCGGTCATGACCCTCCGCAGCTTGCGCGCGACGCGCGGCTGGAGTAAATAGTTAATAAATTAATTAACTATTGTGTCCCGATGTCCATCGATCGCGTCTTCGAAGCCCTCGCATCCACGCCGCGCCGCAAGATCCTCGCCTACCTCAACGAGGGCGAGATGACGGCCGGCGAGATCGGCGAACGCTTCGATTTCAGCAAGCCGGCGCTGTCGGGGCACCTGCGCGTGCTCGAGGAGGCCGGGCTCATCGTCCGCGAGCGCCGCGGCCAGTTCGTCTACTTCCGCCAGCAACCGGACCGCCTGGCCAACACGCTGTTCGCGTGGGCGTCCGAGGTATGCCCGGTGGCCGGGCCGCTCAAGCGCGAGAGCCGGGGCCGCGCGCGAAGCCTTCGCGCACCGGTGGCGGAAGCGGGTGCACGCGACGATGACTGACGCCGGGAACGGCAAGGAGACAGTGATGGAACACACCACCCAGCGCACGAACAGCTTCCCCTCGGTCAGCCTGCGGCACCACGACGGCGGACTGCCGGTCGAGGTGACCCTGGTCGGGCAGCTTGGCCCCGGCAGCGGCGACCGCCTGATCGGCTCGGTCGGGGCGCGGCAGGCGCGGCATCCGCGCCATGTCGATGCGCTCGACGAGCCCTCTGCGCGACTTGGCGCGGTCGACCTGGCCCGGGGCGATGCGACGGCGCTGTACTCGTTCGTCGTCGGTCCCCAGGGCCATCCTTTCCATCGCCACGCCGGCCATCGCGTGTTCACCGCCGTGGTGGGCAGCGGCGGCGCCAGCCTGCGTTTCTCGACCGCCTCGCGCGCGCAGCTTGAGCGCGATCCGGACCAGTTCTTCCATGCGCTGCAGTGCGTGCACGTACCGCCCGATGCACTGGTCACCGTCCGTTTCGGCGGGGATACCTGGCACCAGTTCGCGCCCCTCGGCCCTGATGCGCGCAACCCCGTGCTGATGGCCCTGTCCTGCCACACCAACGAGCTCGGCGGCATCCTCGATCCCGGTCTGCGGACCCAGGTCGAGGCCGGCGAAGGCGACATCCCCACGCTGACGGAACTGCTTCCCGAAGCGCTGGCCGAGCGCGTCCCGCGCGCGCTGGGTTCCGGTCGCGTGCCGGTCACGTCCCTGTCCTTCAAGGCCCCGGTGTCCAGCCTGTCGTGGCGCGTGTGCATGCACCTGCGCTCGGTGGCCGGTGCGGTCCTGGGCCGCTGGCGGCACTGGGGCGCGCCAGTCGGATTCCTGACCCATCGGCACGCGCGCTACCCGGTGACGGCCAGCGCGACGGTGCCTGTCGACACCCTGCTGGCCGGCGTGCTGCCGGGACCGGGCGTGCACGAGGACTGGTTCGAGCTTGAACTGCCGGCCGGCACGCTCGCGCTGCCCCGCGCCACCGACGCCATGACGGCGGTGCTCGAAGGGTTCCTCGACAACCAGGCGGCCACCGTCTCCGGACTGATGGCCCTGCGCAACGCGCTGGTCAGGCCGCTGGGCCTGCGCACCTCCAGCATTGGCTGCCCGGCCTCCTCGCTGCTGGGCAGGCAGGACGGCGCGCGGCTGTTTGCCGCCCGCTTCCCGGTGCTCGACAGCCGGACGAGCGAGGATGGCGCGTGCGTGCAGGTCCTGCTGGGCGCGGACGACCGTCATCTGCGCTTCCGCTCCTGCGTCCGCGTGCAGCGCCACCCGGATGGCCGCGTGCGGGTCGCGCTGGGGACGCGGGTGCGGCCGGCCAACGCGTTCGGTCGTTTCTACATGGCCGCCATCGCGCGCGTGCACCGCCACTACATCGCGCCGACCATGCTGCGGTCGGCCGTCGCGCATGCCGTGCGTGCGCGCTCAGGCCAGCCGCTGCCCGGCCTGGCAGCGACGCGGGGGCTGGATGGCAGCGCGGCCAATGCGTGGGAAAATGGCTGAGCCGGCATGGCCCGCGCCCCGGTCCCCCGGGGCGCCGTGCCCGCCGCTTCGCTGCCCTCGAACCGACCGCTGTCCACCATGACGTTCCAGCCCGATCCCGCTACCGATCCCAGGCCCCTGCCGCCCGAAGAACCCTTGCCGACCGATTGTTGCGGCAGCGGCTGCCCGGTCTGCGTGCTCGATACCTACACCGAGGACCTGCACCGCTACCGGGCCGACCTGGTCGCCTGGCGGGAGCGCCATCCCGAGGCCGGCGACGCGGCGGACGACGCCGGGGCCTAGGCGCGCTCGCCCGCTCGCGGCGGTCTGGGCTGCAAGGTGAAACGCGGCCGGAGGCCCTCGAAACGCACGCGCAGATGGCGGTGCCGGACCAGGTAATGGATGCCGACCAGCGCCGCGGCGAAACCCGACGCGGCACCGATGCCCAGGGACCAGCGTGGCCCCCAACTGTCGGCCACCCAGCCGATGAGCGGGGCGCCGATCGGCGTCCCGCCCAGGGCGATCGCCATCAGGATCGCCATCACGCGGCCGCGCACCGCGGGGTCGGTGGACAGTTGCACGGCACTGTTGACCGAGGTGGTGAAGGTCTGCGCCGAGAGACCGATCAACACCAGTGTCGCCCCGAACAGCCAATACGTCGGCATCAGCGCCGCCAGGCAGAAACCCAGCCCGAACACGGCCGCGCCGCCCAGCAGCGAGGCCACCGTCGGGCGTGCGCGGCCCGCCGCGAGCAGGGCGCCGCCGACCGAGCCGATCGCCATCATCGAGGTCAGGAAGCCGTACTGCCCCGCGTCGCCGTGGAACACCGTGACCGCCATGGTCGAGATGTAGATCGCGAAGTTCAGCCCGAACGTGCCGATCAGGAACAGCATCAGGAACATCGCTTTCAGGTCGGGCCGCTGCCAGACATAGCGGAAGCCCTCGGCGAAACTGCCGCGATGCCGCGTCGGCCGCTCCATCACCTGCAGCGATCCGACCCGCAGGAACACCAGCGACACGATCACCGCCGCGTACGTCGCCGCGTTGATCAGGAACACCCAGCCCGCGCCGATGTGCGCGATGAGCACGCCGGCCACCGCGGGGCCGATCATCCGCGCCGCGTTGAACGACGTCGAGTTCAGCGCGACGGCGTTCGAGAGGTCGTCCTCGGTCACCAGGTCCGACACGAAGGTCTGTCGCGCCGGCGCATCGAACGCGGTCACGCAACCCAGCAGCAGGGCGAATCCATAGACATGCCACAACTGCACGTGGCCGAGCACGTAAAGCAGGCCGAGTCCCAGCGCGAGCACGCCCATCCCCACCTGCGTGGCGATCAGCAGCTTGCGGCGGTCGAAGTGGTCGGCCGCGTACCCGGTCAAGGGCAACAGCAGGACCCGTGGACCGAACTGCAGCGCGGTGACGATGCCGACCGAGGTGGCGTTGTTGTCGGTCAACTCGGTCAGGACGATCCAGTCCTGGGCGATGCGCTGCATCCAGGTGCCGATGTTGGAGACGATCGCGCCGATCGCCCAGGTCCGGTAATTGGGGTTTCGCAGCGAGCGGAAGGTGCCCGGCCTCATCGCGTGCGTGTCCCGCAGGCGGTGTCGTGAGGATCGTGCCAATCGCCCGCTTGGCGCGGACCTGCGCTGCGGCCGATGCGATGGGGGTGCGTGCGGGTCATGGGCGGAGTGTAGTCGGGACGCCTTCAGCGTCGTGCGAGGGCGTGACGCGGCATGGACGCGGGCCGGGTCGTGTCGTCTCGTGTCGACCGGCCCGGGTGTCACTTTCGCGGTTCCGGGGCGACAATGGGGGCCCCGACCGTTTCCCCTGGACGCCAATGGACACCTTGCCGCCCTGCGCCGAATGCGGCTCGGAATTCACCTACGAGGACGGCACGCTGGTGGTGTGCCCCGAGTGCGGGCACGAACGACTCAAGGATGACACCGCCGAGCCGGCCGATGCCCCGGGTGGCGTGACCGATGCGAACGGCAACCCCTTGAGCGATGGCGACACGGTCACCGTGGTCAAGGACCTGAAGGTCAAGGGCAGCTCGCTGGTGGTGAAGGTCGGCACCAAGGTCCGCAACATCCGCCTGGTCGAGGGCGACCACGACATCGACTGCCGGATCGAGGGCATCGGGGCGATGAAGTTGAAGTCGCGGTTCGTCAGGAAGGCCTGATCGCCCGGCCCCGCGTGCCCTGCAGGCCGAGGACTTCCCGCCACGATCCGCGGAGGCCGTGTCGATCCGACGGCGCGTCGTTCGTCATGTTCCCGCGGGGCCGGCGAATGCCGCCCTTGCCAGCCCGTCCCCAACCCGGATACATGCCCCATGACCAGCGCACAGGAACCGGACCCGACCCCCGCCCCCGCGCAGGCATGCGACGCGTCCGCCGGTCCGGCGTCGCCATGGTCGGAACTGCGTGCCGCCATTCGCGGCACCGGGGCCGACTACACCCGGATCCCGATGCGCAAGGCGGTGTTCCTGCTGGCCGTGCCGATGGTGCTGGAGCTGGTGCTGGAGTCCACGTTCGCGGTGGTGGACATCTACTTCGTCGGCAAGCTCGGCGCTTCCGCCGTGGCCACCGTCGGCCTGACCGAAAGCTACCTGTTCCTGCTCTATTCGATCGCCATGGGCCTGGCCATGGCGGTCACGGCCGTGGTGGCGCGGCGCATCGGCGAGTACCAGGCGGACCAGGCCGCGGTCTCCGCCGTGCAGGCGATCTTCCTCGCGGTGCTGGTGTCGGTGCCGTTCGCATGGATCGGCGTCTTCCACGCCCGTGACCTGCTGCGATTGATGGGCGCCGATGCCTGGACCCTGGCGCACGGCGTGGGCTACATGCAATGGATGCTGGGCGGCAACGCCGTGATCATGCTGTTGTTCGTGATCAATGCGGTCTACCGCGGTGCCGGTGACGCCGCCATCGCGATGCGCGTGCTGTGGCTGGCCAACGGCCTCAACATCGTGCTGGACCCGATCCTGATCTTCGGTCTCGGGCCGGTGCCCGCCATGGGCATCGAGGGGGCCGCCATCGCCACCAACATCGGGCGCGGCACGGGCGTGCTGATGCAGCTGTGGATCCTGTTCCGTGGCGGGCGGCACATCCGGGTCACGGCATCGCAGCTCGTCGTCAGGGCCTCCACCCTCTTCAACATCATGCGCACGTCGCTCGGCGGCATCGGCCAGATGATCGTGGCCATGAGCGCGTGGATCTTCCTGATGCGCATCCTCGCCAGCATCGGCAGCGAAGCCGTCGCGGGCGCGACCATCGCCATCCGCATCATGATGTTCACCCTGATGCCGGCCTGGGGCATGTCGAACGCCGCGGCCACGCTGGTGGGGCAGAACCTCGGTGCGAACCAGCCGGCCCGGGCCGAAGCGTCGGTATGGCGCATCGGCTGGTACAACATGGCCTTCACGCTGGCCGTGTCCGTCGTGTTCTTCCTGATGCACGACCGCCTCGTCGCCCTCTTCAGCGACGACCCGGCGGTGATCGCCATCGGCGGCGAATGGTTGCGGATCCTCTCGTATTCCTACTTCGTGTACGGCTGGTGGATGGTGTCGGTGCAGGCCTTCAATGGCGCCGGCGACACGTCCACGCCGACCTGGATCAACCTGGTGTTCTTCTGGCTGGTCCAGATTCCCTTGTGCTACGTTCTCGCCGTCCGCCTGGGCTGGCAGCACAGCGGCGTGTTCTGGGGCGTGTTCGTTTCCGAGACCTCGGTCGGCCTGTTTACGCTATGGCTGTTCTCGCGCGGACGCTGGAAACTCGCCAAGGTGTAGGGCGTTTCCGGGCGGGGCCCGGGGGAGGCGGCACCCTGCAGCGGGCCCGCCTGATTCGACCATCACGCCGGGCATGCGAACGTGCCATGCAACCGCCCTCGAGAGGTGTCGTCCATGCGTGCCACTGTCGTGCTTTCGCTCGCCCTGTGCGTGAGTGCCTGCCATCACGGCGGCGTCCCGCCCGACGATGCGACCCAGTCGGCGGCAGTGCCCGCGCAACGGGACCGGTATCCCGCCGGGACCGGGCCGTCGCCCGTGCTGCCCGCTCCCGAAGCCGAGGGCCTGGTGCCGACGGTGAACATCGCGCCCGCGGTGGGCTGGCCGGAGGGGGCCATGCCCACGCCGGCGCCGGGGTTCAGGGTCACCGCGTTCGCGCGCGGACTCGACCATCCCCGCGCGTTGTACGTGTTGCCGAATGGCGACGTACTCGTCGCGGAAAGCAACAAGCCCGCCAAACCGCCCGAAGGCCTGAAGGGGCGCGCCATGCAGGCAGTGATGAAGAAGGCGGGCGCCGGCGTCGCCAGCGCCGACCGGATCTCCCTGCTGCGCGACGTGGACGGCGATGGCGTTGCCGAAACCCGCAGCATCTACCTGCAGGGGCTGGTCTCGCCCTATGGCATGGCACTGGTCGGCGACACCCTGTACATCGCCAACACCGACGCCCTCGTGCGCGTCCCCTACACCGAAGGCGGTACGGAGAACCCCGCCACGCCCGATCGCGTGGTCGCGCTGCCCGCCGGTGCGATCAACCACCACTGGACCAAGGCCCTGGCCGCCGCACCGGATGGCCGGCACCTGTATGTCGGCGTGGGCTCCAACAGCAACGTCGCCGAGAACGGCATGGACGCCGAGGTCGACCGCGCCGCCGTGCTGGAGGTCGATCCCGCCACGGGCCGGCAGCGCGTCTTCGCCTCGGGCCTGCGCAACCCGACGGATCTCGATTTCAACCCGACCAGTGGCGCGCTCTGGGCCGTGGTGAACGAGCGCGACGGACTCGGCGACGACCTGGTGCCGGACTACCTGACCTCGGTGCGCGAAGGCGCGTTCTACGGCTGGCCCTACAGCTACTTCGGCCCCCATCCCGACCCGCGGATCACGGGGGACATGCAGCGTGCCGACCTCGTCGCCCGCGCCATCGCGCCCGACTATGCCCTCGGCTCCCACGTCGCGCCCCTGGGCCTCGCGTTCCAGCCGCCCGCGGGCGAGGGGGACACGCAGCCCGGTGCGTTCCCGTCACGCTATCGGCAAGGCGCCTTCATCGGCCTGCACGGCTCCTGGAACCGCAGTACCAAGACGGGGTACAAACTGGTGTTCGTCCCCTTCGCGAACGGCGCGCCCGCGGGACCCATGGAGGACGTGCTGGGCGGCTTCGTCGACACCGACGGCGACGCCCGGGGCCGGCCCGTCGGCGTTGCGATCGATCGTCGGGGAGGCGTGCTCGTGGCCGACGACGTCGGCAATACCGTCTGGCGGGTGGTCCCCGACGCGTCCCCGTGACGCAGGGCCTCAAGGGGCCGCTTCCGCGCCCGCGCACAGGGCCCGCTTGCGCGCGGGGGTGAGCCGTTTGATCGCATGTTCCGCGCGGCTCGCCGATGCGCGGTCCGGGTGTTCGAAGCTCCCCAGCAGCCGTTCCGGAGGCCAGGCGCGGGTGAACCTGGCGCCCTTGCCGGAGGCGTGTTCGGCGTAGCGCCGCGCGACGTCGGTGGCGATGCCGGTATAGATGCGGCCACCACGGCATTCGATCAGGTAGACATGCCAGCAGGCCATGGCCGGAGTGTAGCGGCAAGCCTCCACCGCGAGGATGCGCCTTCGCGGCGGCACGCCCGGTACTGGTAGCCTCGGCATTGCCCTGGATCCCGCCCCATCGATGCCTCGCCCCATGCCCAACCCGCTCGTCCCCCTGATGCGCCTGCTGTCCGTGCTGCTTGTCGCCGGACTGGCATTGGCCGGCTGTGCCAGTCCTTCCACGCAGAAGGAGGCGTATCGTCGTCCCGCCGACGTGCGCGCCGAGATCGTTCGCCGCATGCCGGCCGGCATCCCCGATCGGGAAGGCTGGGCGGCCGACATCCAGGTGGCGTTCGCGGCGCAGGGGCTTTCCCCGAGCGCGAGCAACCTGTGCGCGGTACTGGCGGTGACCCAGCAGGAGTCGACCTTCCAGGCCAACCCGCCGGTGCCGGGCCTGGCGCGCATCGCGCGCGGCGAGATCGATCGCCGCGCCGCCGCGCTGCACGTGCCGGGCTTCCTGGTCGATGCCGCGCTCAAGGTGAAATCCACCGATGGCCGCAGCTATGCGGAGCGACTGGGAGCGGTGCGGACGGAGCAGGAACTGAACGCGATCTTCGAGGACTTCACCGAGCGCGTGCCGATGGGCGAGCGCCTGCTGGGGGGCTTCAACCCGGTGCGGACCGCCGGGCCGATGCAGGTCCGCATCGCGTTCGCCGAGGCGCACGCGAAGGGTTATCCGTATCCCGTGCCGGGCAGTATCCGCGACGAGGTGTTCACGCGCCGGGGCGGCATGTACTTCGGGATCGCGCACCTGCTGGGCTATCCGACCCGTTACGACCGTCCGCTGTATCGCTTCGCCGATTTCAACGCGGGCTGGTATGCCAGTCGCAATGCGGCGTTCCAGGCCGCCGTCAGCGAAGCGACCGGCCTGCCGCTGGCGCTGGACGGCGACCTGCTGCGTCCCGGTGCGCCGCTCGACGACCCCGGCGACACCGAACGCGCGGTGCGGACGCTGGGACCACAACTGGGCATGGACGATGGCGACATCCGTCGGGCACTGGCGCGCGGAGACCAACTCGAGTTCGAGGACGAGGCGCTCTACCGGGAGGTATTCGCGTTCGCCGAGCGGGCGCGGGGAAGGCCATTGCCCCGCGCGGTCCTGCCCGGCATCAAGCTGGAGAGCCCCAAGATCACCCGCGACCTGAGCACGGCGTGGTTCGCCAACCGGGTCGATACCCGCTGGCAGCAGTGCATGGCCCGCTGACAGCGCTGGCCAAACACGCATCCCCAGTGCTCCAATGCCCCAGCGTTCCCAGCCTCCGCAGGACTCCCGTCCCATGTCCCTGAAGTCCCCGCCGCGCCGCCACCTGTGGATCTGGTTCCTGTGGTTGGCGCTGTTCTACGGCACCTGGGCCTGGCTGGTCTTCGGCCGGGGCCTGTGGGACGAGGCGGTCGCGCACTGGCCGATGGCCTTGTCGATGGCCTTCGGCAGCTACATCGCCGGCTCGACGCCGATGGGCGGCGGCACGGTCGGCTTCCCGATCCTGGTACTGCTGTTCGAACTGCCCGCGACGCTGGGCCGCGATTTCAGCTTCGCGGTGCAGGCCATCGGCATGACCAGTGCCAGCATCTTCATCCTGGCGCGGCGGCAAGCCCTGGCCTGGGCGATGCTGAAGGGCGCCATGCTGGGCACCGTGTTCGGACTGCCGGTCGGGATCTTCCTGGTCGCGCCCCACGTGCCGGAACTGTGGATCAAGCTCGTGTTCGCGGTGGTCTGGGCCAGCTTCGGCCTGCTGCACCTGTACCGGATCAACGAGATCGCCGGGCATGCCGGCATGACCGACTTCGACGAACGCTGGGACTTCCGCGTCGGCATCGCCATCGGCCTGTTGGCCGCCTCGTCGGTCGCCGCGGTGACCGGCGTCGGCATCGACATGGTGCTGTATGCGGCGCTGGTGTTGCTGTGCCGGGCCGACCTGAAGATCGCCATTCCCACCTCGGTCGTCATCATGGCGTTCACCTCGGTGCTGGGCATCGGCATCAAGCTCGCCTTCACCGGCGTGCAGCCCGGTGTCTTCGGCAACTGGCTGGCCGCGGCGCCCGTGGTCGCGCTGGGCGCGCCGCTGGGTGCGCTGGTGGTCGGACTGATCGGCCGACGGCCGACGCTGCTCTTCGTGGCGGTCCTGTGCGTCGGCCAGTTCGTCTGGACCTGCGTCAACCAGTGGGCCGCGCTCGGCGTCGCCGGCCTGTGCGTGTCACTGGCCGGCGTCGCGCTGTTCCTCTACGGCTTCGAGCGCCTGCGGCGCTGGGGCGCGGTGCTGGCCGGCGACACGGTCCCGCGTCGGCGGGACGACGTGGCCCGTGCGGCATCGATCGCCGACGCCCGTGCGATCGCCCGCCCGGAGTCGGCGGGGCCCTAGGACGACAGCGGGGCCGCGCGCTTTACAATGAGCGCTGCACCGTAGACACGCCGAATCCATGCGCAATCCCCTCCAGGAGCAACTGCTCAAGGCTGGACTGGCCAAGAAAAGCCAGGTCGCCAAAGCCGTCCGTGAGCAGCAGAAGCAGCGACAGGGCAAGGCGCCGGCGCCGGACGATGCCGAACGCATCGACGCCCGACGCCTGCAGGCCGAGCGCGCCGAGCGCGACCGTGCGCTTGCCGCCGAGCACAACGCGCAGGCACGCATCCGCGAGACCCGGGCGCAGGTTCGCCAGATCGTCGATGCCAACAAAGTGGCCCGCGAAGGCGAGATCCCCTATGGCTTCGACGATGCGGGCAGCATCAAGCGTCTCTACGTCGATGCCACCCAGCGCGGCCTGCTGGCCAGGGGCGGCCTGGTCATCGTCCGCCATGGCGACGACTACGAGCTGATCCCTCGCGCGGCCGCCGACAAGGTGCACGAACGCGATGCCGCGATGATCGTGCTCGACCACGGTCGGGACGGGGGCTCCGGGAACGCCTCGAGCGACGAGGACGACGATTACTACAGCCGCTTCCAGGTGCCGGACGACCTGGTGTGGTGATGTGAGCTGACGCGGCGCTCGCGACTACAGCCGGTTGACCCGGAATTTCCGGCCCTTGATCTTGCCGGCGCGCAGGCGCTCCAGCGCCTGTCCGGCCTGGTTGCGGGCGATCGCGACATAGCTGCGGGTGGGGAAGACATCGATCTTGCCGATGGCGTCCTTGTGCATCCCGGCATCGCCGGTCAGCGCCCCGACGATGTCGCCCGGGCGCAGCTTGTCGGTGCGTCCGGCATCGATGCGCAGGGTGGCCATGGCGGCGGTGGGGACCTGCCTGGGCTTGCCCGTCAGTGCCTGCATGCGTTCCCAGCGCAGCGGCTTGCCCTGGCGTTCCTCGACCAGCCCGGCGCGGGAGCGCTCGCGCGGCGTGACGAGGCTGAGGGCCAGCCCGGCCCGGCCCGCGCGGCCGGTGCGCCCGATACGGTGCTGGTAGGTGTCGGCATCGGTGGGAAGTTCGTAGTTCACGACCGCCGACAGGTCCTCGACGTCCAGCCCGCGCGCCGCCACGTCACTGGCGACCAGCACGTTGCAGCTGCGGTTGGCGAAACGCACCAGCACTTCGTCGCGGTCGCGCTGCTCCATGTCGCCATGCAGCGCCAGCGCGGTGAAGCCGTAGTGCGCGAGCGAGCCGACCACCTCCTCGGTGTCGCGGCGCATGTTGCAGAACACCACGCAGGATTCCGGCCGGTAGTTGAGCAGCAGGGCCGCCAGCAGCGGCGCCTTGCGGTCCGGTTCCGCCTCGAAGAAATGCTGTTCGATCGCCGGCGCGGCGGTCGCGCCACCAACGCTGACTTCCACGGGGTCGCGCAGCATCGCGGTGGCGAGGGCACGGATGCCGTCCGGGAAGGTCGCCGAGAACAGCAGGCCCTGGCGGTCGGGCGGCGTGCGCTTCACGATGTCGCGGATCGCGTCCTCGAAGCCCATGTCGAGCATGCGGTCGGCTTCGTCGAGCACGACGACGCGCACGCCCCCCAGGTGCAGGGCCTTCTTCTTCGCCAGCTCCTGGATGCGTCCCGGCGTCCCGACCACGACCTGCGGGTCATGGGCGGCCAGCGAGGCCAGTTGGGGCCCCAACGGAATGCCGCCGCACAGCAGCGAGATCTTGAGGTTGGGGACGCCGACCGCGAGCCTGCGCAACTGCTTGCCGACCTGGTCCGCCAGTTCGCGGGTCGGGCACAGCACCAGGGCCTGGGTCCGGGTGTTGCCCGGATCGAGCCCATGCAGCAGTCCCAGGCCGAAGGCAGCGGTCTTGCCACTGCCGGTCGGGGCCTGGGCGATCACGTCACGGCCCTCCAGGATGGCCGGCAGCGCCTGCGCCTGCACGGGCGTCATGGCCGGGAAACCCAGGGCGTCGACGCCCTGCAGCAGGGCGGGGGACAGTGGCAGGGTCGCGAAGAGGGGGTCGGCGTTCATGCGCCATGATCGCAGGTTCGCCGCGACCGTGGCTGAAGCCCGGCCATTGACGCCGGTTCGACGCCACGCGGGCTAGCGTGGGCACTTCGTCCATCCGGGAGTATTCCGTGATCGAGATCCTGCAGGTCGCGCCGCACGTGGCGGCCTTTCATTTCACCGGCCAGCTGACCGGCGACGACTACGACACCTGCATCGGCGAGATCGAGACCAGGCTGTCGCTCAATCCGCGCATCGGGGTTTTCGTGGACCTGGGTGGCCTCACCGGCATGAGCGCCGAGGCCATGGCCAAGGACGTCCGCTACGGCCTGGGCAAGCTGGGCGAGCTGAAGCGTTTCGCCCGCTCGGCGGTGGTCACCGAGCGCGACTGGCTGGCGCGGGTATCGAGCTTCAGCGCCATGCTGGTGCCGGGCATGGAGTTGAAGACGTTCGAGCCCGGCGAGCGCGACGCCGCGATGGCCTGGGTGTCGCGCCCGATCGATCCGCACTGAGGCGCGGCGCGATCACCACTCGGTGCGGTGGGGCAGCAGGCCCTGCAGTTCGGCCTCGGTGAGGTTGCGCCACTGGCCGGCCTTGAGGTGGGCCAGCTTGACGTTGCCGATGCGCACGCGCACCAGCTGCTTCACCCGGAAACCGAAATGCGCGGCCATCAGGCGGATCTGCCGGTTCAGCCCCTGCACGAGGATGATCCGGAAGCCGAAGCGCGCCAGCCGGCTGGTGCGGCAGGGCAGGGTGGTCTGGCCGTGGATCGGCACGCCCCGGGCCATCCCGCGCAGGAATTCGTCGGTCACCGCGTGGTTCACCGCGACCAGGTATTCCTTCTCCAGCTTGTTCTCGGCGCGCAGGATCTCGTTGACGATGTCGCCATTGCTGGTCAGCAGGATCAGGCCTTCCGACTCCTTGTCCAGGCGGCCGATCGGGAAGATGCGGCGGTCGTGGCCGACGAAGTCGACGATGTTCCCCTTCACCCCCGTCTCGGTGGTGCAGGTGACGCCGATCGGCTTGTTGAGCGCGATGTAGACATGCTGGCGCTTGCCCTGGGACGCCACGCGCTTGGGCAGGGGCTGGCCGTCGACGAGGACCTTGTCGCCGTCCCCGACCTCGCTGCCGATCCGGGCGCGGATGCCGTTGACGCTGACCTTGCCGGCGCCGATGAGGCGGTCGGCCTCGCGGCGCGAGCAGAGGCCGGAATCGCTGATGTGCTTGTTCAGGCGCATTGGAGGGTGCGCGAACGCGCGGGACGGGGCTGGGCGCGCATGCTGTCACACCTTGGGCCGGCGCGCACGTGGCCGTCCGGCACCCGTTCACGGCAGTTCCATCCCCTGCACGCGAAGCGACGTATCCTCGGGGACCGCCCATACCGCAGGTGCAGCATGAAGCACGCCCGTTACACCCAGCGCGGCCCGGTGCCGCAGGACGTCATCGAAGCCGTCGAATTCTCGCTGCCGGCGCTGGCCCCGGGCCAGGTGCTGGTGGAGGTGCTGGCCGCCCCCATCAATCCCTCCGACGTGCTGACCCTGACCGGCGATTACGGCTCGCTGCCGCCGCTGCCCGCGGTCGGCGGCAACGAGGGCGTGGGCCGGGTGGCCGGGGTCGCCGACGACGTGGCCGGGCTCAGCCCTGGCCAGACCGTCCTGCTGCCGGTGGGCTGCGGGAGCTGGAGCACCCATCTGGTGGCCGACGCCCGGGCGCTGGTGCCCCTGCCCGAAGGGGCCGATCCGCAGCAGCTGGCGATGCTGACCGTCAATCCGCCGACCGCGCGCTTGCTGCTGAGCGACATCGTCGACCTCCAACCCGGCGACTGGGTGATCCAGAACGCCGCCAATTCGGCGGTGGGCGGGTACCTGATCCAGCTGGCGCGCACGCGCGGCGTGCGCACCATCAACGTCGTCCGCCGCGAAGGGGCCGTCGGCGACGTCCAGGAGCTGGGTGCCAACGTGGTGCTGGTCGATGGGGACGACCTGGCCGAACGGGTCAAGCAGGTCACCGGCGGCGCCAGCGTCAAGCTCGGCATCGACGCGGTCGGCGGCATGGCGACCGAGCGCATGGCCCAGGCGATCGCGCCGGGTGGCACCCTGGTCAACTACGGTGCGATGGGGGGCGAGCCCTGCGCGATCTCGCCCGGCTCGCTGATCTTCCGCGGCATCACCCTGCGCGGCTTCTGGCTGGCGCACTGGTTCAAGGTCACCGACACCGCGACCCGCAACGCCCTGTTCGCGGAACTGGTCGGCCTGATCGCCAGTGGCCAGCTCAAGGCGCGCGTGCAGGAGACCTACGGCATCGACCGGATCAAGGACGCGGTGGCCGCCGCCGCCGCGGGCGAGCGCTCGGGCAAGGTGATGGTGTTGCCCAACGGCTGATCCGACCCGGCGGGCGACGGCAGGTGCCGTCCGCCCGCACCTCGACGGTGGAGGCTGCTAGGCCT
>JAUIJO010000284.1 GCA_030431185.1 Gammaproteobacteria bacterium
TTCGTGAAGGCATTCGGCATCGACCCCAAGAAGGTCCTCACGATCTTCAACGAGCACGGCAACATCGGTCCGGCCTCGGTGCCGATCGTGCTGAGCAAGCTGCGCGAGATGGGCCGTCTGAAGAAGGGCGATCGCGTGGCCCTGCTCGGTATCGGCTCGGGGCTGAACTGTTCGATGGCCGAGGTGGTCTGGTAAGACCCACGGGCGGTCCGCGACCGCCGACATTGCGCCATCCGTGACGCCCCGGTGCCCGATGGCCCCGGGGCGTCTGCGCATGGGCGGGCTGGCGCCTGGGGCGGCGGGTTCACGCCCTCCCGACACAGCTGAAGGGACAGTAAGCGCCTGGCCAGCCGGTCCGGGTGGTCGGATCCCCCGCAAGGAGACGGCATCATGCGCTTGCCCCTCACGTTCGCGTTGGCGGTGGTCCTGCTGGCCCCGTCGGGATGCTCCCGCGACCCCGAACCGGCACCGGCACCGGCTGCCGCACCGACGGCGACCGCCGCCGTCGACCCTGCCGATGCCGACGTGCCGCCGGCCACCGCGTCGGTGGAGACGGTGTTCGACACCGCCCAGCTCGACCAGATGGTCGCGCCCATCGCGCTCTACCCCGACCCCCTGCTGGCCCAGGTGCTGATGGCCGCCACCTACCCCGGGGACGTCGCGGACGCCGCCAGGTGGTCCGAGGCGCATCCCGATGCCAGTGGCGACGACGCGGTGAAGCAGGTGGCCGACCAGCCCTGGGATCCGAGCGTGCAGTCGCTGGTGGCCTTCCCGCAGGCGCTGGCGACCCTGGGCCAGGACCCGGCCTGGGTCCAGAATCTCGGCGATGCCTTCCTGGCCCAGCCCGATGCAGTGATGGATGCCGTCCAGCGCCTGCGCCGCCAGGCCCGGGATGCGGGCAACCTGGCCAGCAACGAGTACCAGCAGGTCAGCGTGGAGCCGCTCGCGGCCGATGCGCCCGCGGCGCCCGCGCCAGTCGCGACGGGGGCCGCGAGCACGGAGCCGACCGTGGCGCGCACCGAGACTATCGTGATCGAACCGACCGATCCGGAAGTGGTGTACGTGCCCAGCTACAACCCGACCACGGTCTACGGCACCTGGGCCTATCCGAGCTATCCGCCGGTCTATTACCCGCCCCCGCCGCGCTACTACCAGCCCGGTTCGGCGCTGGTGAACGGCATGATGTTCGGGGTCGGCGTGGCCGTCGTCGATTCCCTGTGGGGGGAGCCCGACTGGGGCTACCACGGCGGCTACTGGGGCCACGGTGGTGGCAACTACATCGACATCGACGTCAATCGCTATAACCGGATCAATGCCAACAACCGCATCGACCTGGACGACAACGGCTGGAGCCACAACGCCGCCCATCGCGACGGCGTGCCGTACCGTGACAACCGCAGCCGGCAGCAGTACGGGCGTCAGCTGGAAGGCAGCGAACGCCGCGAAGCGTTCCGTGGCGACGATGCCAAGCGTGCGCAAGAGCGGGAGAACGCCCGCAAGTCGATCCAGCAGCACGGCATCGAGGCCCCGGCCCGCAGCAATACCGAAGCTCGCGCGCGGGCCCAGGAAGCCGCGCGCGATCGCGGCAGCATCGCCGGGGGCGCCGCGGGCGCGGACAGGAGCCGAGACCAGGCGCGGGAGCGCGCGAAGGCAGCCACTGATCGCGCACAGGCCACTCCGCAGGCACGCGAGCGTGCTCAGACTGCCGCCAACAAGGCCAAGGCCAATCCGCAGGCGCGCGATCGCGCCCAGACCGCGGCGCGCAGCGCGAAGGCGAATCCCGAGCAGGCGCGGGCCAAGGCGGCCCAGCGGGCGAACAAGCCCGCCAGCAACACGCAGGCGCGCCAGGCCGCAAGGACCCAGGCCTCGCAACGCAGCGCGCCCCGCAACGATGCGTTCAAGGGAGCCAGCCGGCCCCAGGCTTCGAAGGCATATGCGGCGCGGGGGCATAGCAGCCAGTCCCACGCACAGCGACCGCCGCAGAAGCGGAGCGCGCCCAAGCAGGTCAGCCGGCCGTCGCACCCGCCGCACCAACAAGCCCACCGCGGTCGTCGCTGAGCCAGGAGCCTCCCATGAAGAACCCGAAGACCCTGCTTCTTGCCGCGATCGCGGTGGCGCTCGGACTGGGCGCCCTCGCCCCGGCCCTGGCACAGGAATCGTTCCCCACACCCGAAGCCGCCGCCGAGGC
Source organism: Gammaproteobacteria bacterium (assembly GCA_030431185.1). GTDB lineage: Bacteria > Pseudomonadota > Gammaproteobacteria > Xanthomonadales > Xanthomonadaceae > Marilutibacter. The sequence continues at coordinate 2,189 of JAUIJO010000284.1, forward strand.
GCTCGTGGCGGCACTCGGCAACGACAAGGCCGATCCCGAGAAGCTCAGGACCCTGCTGGGCGCCGACTGGAACACCTTCATTCCCACGGACAACGTCAATCGTTCGGACGTCGACTATTTCCTTGAGGCCTATGCGAACGCGCATGAGTTGAAGGTGGAGGGCGACAAGGCCCACCTGGTGGTCGGGGACGGCAACTGGACTTTGCCCCTGCCGCTTTCCAGGTCATCCGGGGCATGGCATTTCGACCCGAAGGCGGCGGTCGCGGAAATCACCGCGCGTCGGATAGGGGCGAACGAGATCAACACGCTGCAGTCCATGCTCGCCTATCACGATGCGCAAATCGATTACGCAACGAAGGACCGGGACGACGATGGCGTGCTCGAGTATGCGCAGAAGATCCTGAGCACCGAGGGCGAACACGACGGCCTGTACTGGTCCGAGGACGCGACGGGCGAGCTCAGCCCCCTCGGACCGCTCTACGGCGATGCCACCCCGGGCGGCGACTGGCACGGCTACCAGTTCCATGTCCTCCGTTCGCAGGGCGCATCCGCCCCCGGGGGCGCCTACGACTACATGTTGGGCGACAACATGAGCCGCGGCTTCGCGCTGGTGGCATGGCCGGCGAAGTATGGCGACACGGGCATCATGAGTTTCATGATCAGCCACGAGGGCGTGGTGTTCGAGAAGGACATCGGGCCCGGTGGCGGCGCTGAAGCGAAAGCCATGAAGGCCTTCGACCCCGACAGCAGCTGGGAGGAAGTCTCCGGCTCGATGATCGAAGTCGTGCCGGACGATACCTGAACGGCGTCGTCGGCGCGCGCGCTGCCAAGGCCATTGGAAAAGGCGCGTCGGATGACGCGCCATTTCCGTAGCCACCCCGGGGCGACGGCTGCCGCCGCCGCGCCGGGATCGCCGGGACCTACTCGCCGCCCTTGAGTGTGCTTTCGAACAGCTCGTGGATCCTGCGGTATTCGTCGTACCAGCTGTCGGGGTGGACGAAGCCGTGGCGTTCCAGCGGATACGGCGCCAGTTCCCAGTCCTTCTTGCGCAGCTCGATCAGGCGCTGGGTCAGCATCACCGAGTC
>JAUIJO010000028.1 GCA_030431185.1 Gammaproteobacteria bacterium
GGACGTGCTCGCGCAGATCGCCGATGCCTATGTCAGCACCCACCCCAATGCCGGCCTGCCCAATGCCTTCGGCGGCTACGACGAGTCCCCCGCGGACATGGCCCTGGTGCTGGCCGATTTCGCGCGTGCCGGCCTGCTGAACCTGGTCGGGGGCTGTTGCGGCACCACGCCCGCCCACATCGAGGCGATCGCCGAGGCGGTCCGCGGGCACGCGCCGCGCCAGCACCCACGGCTGGAGCAGGCTGCATGAAGGCGCTGCCCCGGCACACGCGCCTGAGCGGCCTGGAGCCGCTGCAGATCACCCCGCTGACCAACTTCGTCAACGTGGGGGAGCGCACCAACGTCACCGGCAGCGCGAAGTTCCGGAAGCTGATCAAGGAAGACCGATACGACGAGGCGGTCGAAGTCGCGCGCCAGCAGGTGGAGAGCGGCGCGCAGGTCCTTGACGTGAACATGGACGAGGGCCTGCTCGATTCCGAGAAGGCCATGGTCGACTACCTCAACCTGATCGCGGCCGAGCCCGACATCGCGCGCATCCCGGTGATGGTCGACAGCTCGAAGTGGAGCGTGATCGAAGCCGGCCTCAAGTGCCTCCAGGGCAAGGGCATCGTCAATTCGATCTCGCTGAAGGAAGGCGAGGAGGAGTTCCTGCGGCAAGCGCGCCTGGTGCGCCGATACGGCGCGGCGGTGGTGGTGATGGCCTTCGACGAGGTCGGGCAGGCGGACACCATCGAACGCAAGGTGGCGATCTGCTCGCGCGCCTTCGAACTGCTGACCGGGCGGGTGGGCTTCCCGCCGGAGGACATCATCTTCGACCCCAACGTGTTCGCCATCGCGACCGGCATCGAAGAGCACGACAACTACGCCGTCGACTTCATCGAGGCGACCCGTGAGCTGAAGCGCCGCTTCCCGCTGAGCCATGTCTCCGGCGGGGTGTCGAACGTCTCGTTTTCGTTCCGCGGCAACGAGCTCGTCCGCCAGGCGATCCACGTGGTGTTCCTGTACCACGCGATCCGCGCCGGCATGGACATGGGCATCGTGAACGCGGGCGCCCTGCCCCTCTATGACGACCTGGACCCCGACCTGCGCGAACACGTGGAGGACGTGGTCCTCAACCGTCGCAAGGACGGCACCGAGCGCTTGCTTGAGGTCGCCGAGCGCTTCAAGGGCAAAAAGGGCGAGAAGCGGGTGGAGGACAAGGCCTGGCGCGAGAAGCCGGTGCGCGAGCGGCTGGCGCATTCGCTCGTGCATGGCATCGACCAGTACATCGAGGTCGACACCGAAGAGGCCCGTGCGCAGGCCACCCGTCCGCTCGACGTGATCGAGGGTCCGTTGATGGACGGCATGAACGTCGTCGGCGACCTGTTCGGGGCCGGCAAGATGTTCCTGCCGCAGGTGGTCAAGTCCGCGCGGGTCATGAAGAAGGCCGTCGCCCACCTGCTGCCCTACATCGAGGCCGAGAAGCTGCGGACGGGCGACGTCGGCAAGAACAACGGCAAGATCGTCCTAGCCACGGTCAAGGGCGACGTGCACGACATCGGCAAGAACATCGTCGGCGTGGTCCTGGCCTGCAACAACTTCGAAGTCATCGACCTGGGCGTCATGGTGCCGGCGCAGACCATCCTCGATCGCGCCCGCGAAGAGAAGGCCGACCTGATCGGCCTGTCGGGCCTGATCACGCCGTCGCTCGAGGAAATGAGCCACGTCGCCCGCGAGATGGCGCGGCAGGGGTTCCAGACGCCGCTGCTGATCGGCGGCGCGACCACCTCGCGCGCGCACACGGCGCTGAAGATCCACCCGCACTACGACTCGCCGACGGTCTGGGTGAAGGACGCATCGCGTGCGGTCGGCGTCGCGCAGTCGCTGATCAGCCCCGAGCTGCGCACGCCCTTCGTGGCGGCCAACGACGCGGACTACGCCGAGATCCGCGAACGCCACAAGAACCGCGGCAGCGGCAAGCGCCTGGTGTCGCTGGAAAAGGCGCGTGCGCAGGCCTTCGACGGTGGCTGGGAGAACTACGTGCCGCCCGCGCCGGCCAGGCCGGGCCTGCATGTGCTGGACGACTTTCCGCTCGAGGACCTGCTTGAATACATCGACTGGACGCCCTTCTTCAACGCCTGGGAACTCGCCGGCCGCTATCCCGCCATCCTCACCGACGAGGTCGTCGGCGCGCAGGCCAGCGAGCTGTACCGCGATGCCCGGGCGATGCTGGACCGGATCGTCGGGGAGAAATGGCTGACCGCGCGTGGCGTGTTCGGTCTGTGGCCGGCCAACGCCCATGGCGACGACGTCCGCGTGGATGTCGACGGCAAGGACTTCGAGCTGCGCTTCCTGCGCCAGCAGGTGGACAAGCCGGTGGAACGTCCCGATTTCTGCCTGGCGGATTTCATCGCGCCCGCCTCGAGCGGCAGGCAGGACTGGATCGGCGGCTTCGCGGTGACGGCCGGCATCGGCATCGAGCCGCACGTGGCCCGCTTCGAGGCCGACCACGACGACTACAACGCGATCATGCTCAAGGCCCTGGCCGACCGCCTCGCCGAGGCCTTCGCCGAATGCCTGCACGCCCGCGTGCGCCGCGATTACTGGGGTTATGCCCGCGACGAAGCGCTCGACAATGACGCCCTCATCGACGAAGCCTACGTGGGCATCCGCCCGGCCCCGGGCTACCCGGCCTGTCCCGAGCACAGCGAGAAGCACACCCTGTTCGAAATGCTGGGGGCGCAGGCGCGCGCCGGCATCACCCTGACCGAGAGCTTCGCGATGTACCCCACCGCGGCGGTGTCGGGCTACTACTTCAGCCACCCCGACAGCCAGTACTTCGTCGTCGGCCGGGTCGGCAAGGAGCAGGTGGAGGACTACGCGCGGCGCAAGGGCGCGACCCTCGCCCAGGCCGAACGCTGGCTCGCGTCCAACCTCGACTACGACCCCGAATGACGCCCCTGCCCGGCCCCTCCGGCGCGCCGCCGGTGGTCGGCATCGTCGGCCGGCGGGGTGCCTATGGCCGCTGGTTGCAGCGCTTCTTCGAGGAACGCATGGACCTGCGGGTGGTCGGTCGGGACCCTGCCGGGGACGAGGCCCTCTCCATCGGCGAGCTGGTTTCGCGGGCGGACGTGCTGGTGTTCAGCGCGCCCATCCGCGATACCCCTGCCCTGATCGCCGAGTACGTCGATGCCGCGCGCGGCCAGGAAGCGGGCCGCCTGTGGATGGACCTCACCTCCATCAAGCAAGGGCCCGTGGAGGCCCTGCTCGCGTCCCGGGCCGAGGTCGTGGGCCTGCACCCGATGGCGGCGCCGCCACCGGTCCCGACGCTGCACGGCCGGGTGATGGCGGTCTGCCCCGCCCGCCTGGACCGCTGGCGCGCCTGGCTCGACGGCTTCCTCGCCGCGACCCGCGCCGAATGCATCGAAGTGAGCCCCGAGCACCACGACCGCGCGATGGCCCTGGTCCAGGGCCTGACCCATGCGAGCCACATGGCGCAGGCCGCGGTCCTGCGCCGGCAGGCGCCCGCGCTGGGGGGCCTGGACGCCCTGCGACCGCTGCGCACGGTCGGCCATGCGCTGGACCGGATCGTGAGCGCCCGCATGCTGGCGGGCAACCCGGGCATCTACGCCGACATCCAGTTCGACAATCCGCACGTGCTGCCGGCCGTCGAGCAACTGGCCGAGGCGGTCGGGTTCCTGCGCGACCAGTTGCGTCGCGGCGATGCGGAAGCCAGGCAAGCCTTGCGGACGCACTTGCTGGAGGACTCGGCAAGCTTCTTCGGCGCGCCCGCGCTCGCCGCCGGCAGCCACGATTTCGAGCGCCTGGGCTACCTGCTCACCGACCTGGAGTCGCCCGATTTCCTGAGCGTGTTCCTGCCCGAGGACACGCCGGGATCGCTGCGCCGGCTGCTGCAGGTGTTCGAAGAGCATGCGGTGAACATCGAGTCCATCCACTCCTCGCGCTCGTCCGAGGGCGAACTCCATTTCCGCATCGGACTCGACCGCGACAGCCTCGCCACCCTCCCCGCCGACACGCTTGCACGGCTGTCGACGGCACTCGAGACCCGTGGCATCGGCCGCGTGACCGCGGGCCAGCGGGGGGACTGAACGTCCCCTCGACTACCAGACTAGGTCGTCGGGCACCTGGTATTGCGGATCCGCGTACGGGTCGTCCCCGGCCGTTGCGGCGGGGTCGACCTTCAATGCGATGGCGGGGGCGAAGATGGCCTCCGCCTGCGCGACCAGGTCGGCGGTCACGAGCAGGTAGCGCCCTTCCTGCTGGATGACGCCCAGCTCGCCGGCATTGAGCGCCTTCAACTGCTCCGCCGTGACATAGATGCGCTTGATCTTCCCGCCATAGGGGAAGTGGCGGGCGATGTCCGCGTCCTCGCGATTGAGCGCCTTACCCTTGACCAACTCGGCGACGCGGGCACGCGCCTCGCGACGCAGGCGCGCCTCTTCCTGGCGGGCCTTCTCCGCGGCGATCCGTTCGTCCTTCTCGCGCTGGGCGCGGATCGCATAGGCCTTGGCGAGGTCGATGTCCTCCTGCGAGCGGGGCTTGCGGGACGCGGGCGCGGCCTTGCGATCCGGCTTCCCGCTGCCCGGCTTCCCGCCGCCGGGCCGGCCCCTCGCCGGGCGCTTGTCGTCCCTGCGTGCCGTCTTGGCCTTTTCCTTCGGCGCGGCCTTGAACCCAAGGCCCAGCAGCTGGTTGCGGAGTGTGTCGCTCATCGTCGTTGCAGGTCAGTAATGGGGCGGAGGCGGCTCGTTCGACGGGTCGGCCGACAGGCCGCCGGTCGACAGTGTCGCGCGCAGTTGCTTCAACTCATCGAGGGCACGGTGCAACCGGAGCGCGTTGCGCGCTTCCTCGTCGCGCGCCGCGGCCAGCGCGTCGCTGAGTTCGTTGAGGGCGTGTTCCTGGAAGGCGAGGCGCGTTTCCAGGTCGACCATCCGTTGTTCCATGTCGGCGCTCATGTGGGTCAACGGGCGATCGACCGCCCGCGCCCGATGCCGTAGTAAGCCACGCCGGCCGCCTCGACTTCGTCGGGATGGTAGAGGTTGCGGCCATCGAAGATCACCGCATCGCCCAGGGCCTGCCGGATGCGCGGGAAGTCCGGGCTCCGGAAGGGCTTCCACTCGGTGACCACGACCAGTGCATCGGCGTCGACGAGCGCGCCATTGGCCGATTCGCACAGCACGAGGTCCTCGCGTTCGCCGAAGATGCGCTGCGCTTCATGGCTGGCTTCGGGGTCGTAGGCCCGCACGTTGGCACCCGCGTCCCAGAGCTGTTGCAGCAGGCGGCGGCTGGAGGCCTCGCGCATGTCGTCGGTGTTGGGCTTGAACGCCAGCCCCCAGACGGCGAAGGTCTTGCCCTTGAGCTGCCCGCCATAGTGGCGTTCGATCAGCTCGAACAGATGCTTCTTCTGGTGCTCGTTGACCGACTCGACTGCATTGAGCAGGCGCGGGTCCATGCCGTGCTGCTGCGCCGTGCGCGCCAGGGCCTGGACGTCCTTGGGAAAACAGGAGCCGCCGTAGCCGGCGCCCGGGTAGATGAAATGCCAGCCGATCCGGGGGTCCGAACCGATGCCCTGGCGAACCATCTCGACGTCGGCGCCCACGCGTTCGGCGATGTTGGCGATCTCGTTCATGAAACTGATCTTGGTCGCCAGCATCGCATTGGCGGCGTACTTGGTCAGTTCGGCCGATCGCACGTCCATCACCACGATGCGCTCGTGGTTGCGGTTGAACGGTGCATAGAGCCGCTTGAGCTTCTCCACGGCCGCCGGGTCGGAGGCGCCGATCACGATGCGGTCCGGGCGCATGCAGTCGTTCACCGCATCGCCCTCCTTCAGGAACTCGGGGTTGGAGGCGACCGAGAAGCCGATGTCGACGCCGCGTGCGAGCAGTTCGGTGGCCACTGCCTCCCGGACCTTGTCGGCGGTGCCCACCGGGACCGTCGACTTGTCCACGATGACCGCCGGCCGCGACAGGTGGCGACCGATGGTCCGGGCGACCTCGAGCACGTACCGCAGGTCCGCGCTCCCGTCCTCGTCGGGCGGCGTGCCCACGGCGATGAAGATCACGTCGCCATGGGCGATGGCCGCTTCCGCGTCGGTGGTGAACACAAGGCGACCGCTGGCGTGGTTGGCCTTCACCATCGGCTCGAGGCCCGGCTCGAAGATCGGCACGACGCCCCGGTTGAGTCCGTCGACCTTCACCCCGTCGACATCCACGCAGATGACGTCGTGGCCCACGTCCGCCAGGCAGGTCCCGGTGACGAGGCCGACATACCCGGTTCCAAAAATTGTGACTCGCATGGTGCGGACTTGGCTCCGTTCGTGGAAGGGGGCGGCCGCCGATGCCATGGGCACCGGCGGCCGGAAACGCCCGTACTCAGCCGGCAGGCGGGGTCGGGTTGGCGTCCTTGACGATGTCGATCAGCTCGACGTCGAACACGAGGGTGGCGTTGGGTCCGATCGGGCCGCCCGGGGTGCCCATCTCGCCATAGCCGAGCTCGCCGGGGATCCAGAAGCGGTACTTGCTGCCGACGGTCATCAGTTGCAGGCCTTCGCTCCAGCCCGGCACCACGCGATTGAGGGGGAACTCGACCGGCTCGCCGGCTTCAGTGGAGTCGTCGAAGACGGTGCCATCGAGGAGCTTGCCGGTGTAGTGGACGCGCACGGAGTCTTCCGCGGCGGGCTTGGCGCCCTTGCCCTCGGTGAGCACCTGGTACTGGAGCCCCGACGCGGTGACCTTCACGCCTTCCTTCTTGGCATTCGCATCCAGGAACGCCTTGCCTTCCTCCGCGTTGGCCTTGGCCTTGGCGGCCTGGTCGGCTTCCATCTTGGCCTGCATGCGCTGGCCGAAGGCCTGGGCGACCTGTTCGGCCTGTTCATCGCTCATCAGTGGCTTTTCGCCGGCAAGCGTCGTTCGGATCGCATCGAACAGCGCGTCCTGGTCGATCTCGGATTTCACCGGCTCGAGCGACTTGGCCATCTGCAGCCCGATCATGTAACCGGCCTGCGCCTTCTCGTCCTTCAGGCCTTCGATCACCAGGGCGCCGTCGGCGGTCGACCCGGAGTCGGCCGTCGCGGCCTCGGTCGCATCGGTCGCATCGGCGGGGTCGGCATCGGTCGCCGGCTTGTCGCAGGCCGCCAGGCCAAGCGCGAGGACGGTCGTGGCAAGGACCGTGCGTGAGTTGCGGAACAGGGTCGACATGGGTGGAACTCCAGGGATTGGGGGATATGGATGCGCTGCACCATGCCGGTGGGCGCATCGTCGGGGGATGAAGGTGGCGGTTCGCCCGGGCCTAGAGGATGGCCTGGAGCTCGACCTCGAAGATCAGCATGGTGTCCGGACCGATGCCGCCGGCGGGCATGCCCTTCGCACCATAGGCCAGTCCGCTGGGCACCCAGAACTTGTACTTGCTGCCCACGGGCATGAGCGCGACGCCCTCGGTCCAGCCGGCGATCACCTGGTTGAGGGCGAACTCGGCGGGCATGCCGCGATCGTAGGAACTGTCGAAGACGGTCCCGTCGAGCAGCGTGCCCTTGTAGTTGACGCGCACCCGGTCGGTCGGCCGCGGACGCGGGCCCGAGCCCTGGCGCAGGACCTGGTACTGCAGGCCCGAGCCGGTGGTGATCACGCCCTTCTCGTCCTTGTGGGACGCAAGGAACTGCTCGCCCTCGGCCTTGTTGGCGGCGGCGCGTTCGTTGGCCTTGGCCTTCATCCGCGCCGAGAAGGACTCACGCACGCTGGCCAGCTGCGCTTCGTCCAGCAGCGCGGGCGCGCCCGTGGTCCTGTCCTGGACCGAACGCAGGAACACCGGCAGCTCGATCTCGTCCTGGATCGGCTTGAGCATGCGACCCACGTCATTGCCCACGAGGTAGCCCACCTTCTCCTTGTCCACTTCGGGGATCTCGACGCCTTCCGGCGCCTGGCCCGCCCGGGACGCCGAGCGCAGCATGAGCGCCTGGCCGAGCGCCGAGGCCTCCGCGCCTGTAAGCAGGGGTTCGCCACCCTTGAAAACGTTCTCGAGGGCCCGCTGGAACGCCGCCCGGTCGAGGTCTTCGCCAAGCGGCGCGATCGAACTGCCGACGTCCTGGCCGATCATGTAGCTGACCTTGTCGCGCTCGGTGGAAAGCGTCGTCGTTTCCTGCGCCCACGCGGCCGGGGCCGCCACGGCACCCACCAGGGTCGCGACCGCGACCAGCGCGGCCGCACCTCGAATCAAAGCCTTCATTGCACAGCTGCTCCTGTATGTGTCCGGTCACCGTTGCCAGGGCTGGTGGATCCAGCCGGGAGACGGCGTGCGCCGCCATTCGCCGCACGAAGCGACCATTGTCGCGATGCCGCGCCGTTCCGGCAAATACAGACCGCGTCGCGGGCGGAAAGTGCGACCCGTGTCCAGCCAACGGCGAGGCCGGGGGCCCGATGCGGCCCTTCCCGGGGGCTTCAGGCGGGCCTATGCCATCAGTTGGGCAAAAAGGACTTGCACGACCGTGTTGTGGTGTTATAGTTACATACAACACCTATCAACCAACCGAGCAGGATGCCGTCATGAACCGCAAGCTCCACAACAGCCTCACCGCCCTCGCCCTCGCCGGCGGCGCCGTTGTCCTGGCGTTGGGCTTTGCCTCCCTTCCTGAACGAGGTTCGCGCGCGTCGCTCGCTGAACAGGCCGACATGGACGCGTCCCTGGAAATGGTTGCCGCCGGAGTCGGAATCGCGGAGGACGTCGCCGTGTCGGCGAAAGCGCTCCGGACCCCATCCACCGCCACGGACCCGGCCCCACGTGGTGCTTCCCAGGGGCGGCGCAACAGCCGCCAGGCCCTGGTGATGCCCTACTTCTCTTTCGCACCGCGGGGTTGAACATGACCGCTATCCAATGGAGCGACGGCGCTCCCATCTATCGCCAGCTGAAGGAGCGCGTCATCGCCATGATGCTCGACGGCGAGCTCAAGCCGGGCGACGCCCTGCCCTCGGTCCGCCAGGTGGCGGCCGACTATCAGCTCAATCCCATCACCGTCTCGCGCGCCTACCAGGAACTGGCGGACGAGGCCCTCATCGAAAAGCGCAGGGGACTAGGCATGTACGTCACCGAAGAAGCTGCAAGGAAACTGCTGGTCAACGAGCGCGAACGCTTCCTCACCGAGGAGTGGCCGCTCGTCCTGGAGCGCATCACGCGCCTGGGCCTGAGTCCGCAGGAGCTGCTGGTTGCCGGACAGGGCAAGGGAGGTGAGAAGTGAATGCCGCCAACATCGTGACGGCCCGTGGCCTGCGCAAGGCGTACAAGGACAAGCTCGCGCTGGACGACACCAGCTTCGAGATCCCGTCCGGTCGCATCATCGGCCTGATCGGCCCCAATGGCGCCGGCAAGACCACGGCCCTCAAGGCCCTGCTGGGCCTGATCCCGTTCGAAGGCTCGCTGGACGTGCTGGGCATGGACCCGCGCACGCATCGCGACGACCTGATGCGCGACGTGTGCTTCATCGCCGACGTCGCAGTGCTGCCGCGCTGGATGAAGGTCAAGGAAGCCATCGAGTTCGTCTCCGGCGTCCATCCGCGCTTCGACCGCGAACGTTGCCAGCGCTTCCTCCAGGGCACCCAGCTCAAGCCCAACATGCGGGTGCGCGAGATGTCCAAGGGCATGATCGTGCAGCTGCACCTGGCCCTGGTCATGGCCATCGACGCCCGCCTGCTGGTGCTCGACGAGCCCACGCTGGGCCTGGACATCCTGTACCGCAAGCAGTTCTACCAGCGCCTGCTGGAAGACTATTTCGACGAGCAGAAGACGATCATCGTCACCACCCACCAGGTCGAGGAGATCGAACACATCCTCACCGACGTGATGTTCATCCGCGACGGCAAGATCAGCCTTGAAAGCGAAATGGACACGCTGGGCGACCGCTTCGTGGAAGTGCTCGTCAACGCCGACCGCGCCGAGGAAGCCCGTGCGCACGCGCCCATCGACGAACGCGCCCTGCCCTTCGGCAAGACCGTGATGCTCTTCGACGGCGTGCCCGCCGAGCGGCTGGCCGCCCTGGGCGAGACCCGCACGCCGGGCCTGGCCGACCTGTTCGTCGCCACCATGAAGGGGACCTACGCATGAACGCCATCGCCGAAAACAACGACGTGACACGGGCCCCCAGGCCGGTCGCGCCCCCGCACCCGACCCACAAGTTCAAGCTGCTGCTCAAGCGCGAGTACTGGGAACACCGCGGCGGCTTCCTGTGGGCGCCGGTCATCGCCGGCGGCATCTCCCTGCTCCTCACCCTGATGGGCATCATCATGGCGCTGGTCGCCGGCTATCGCGCCGCCGCCGCGGGCAAGCTGGAATTCGACGGCGTCAGCGTCAACGGCTTCGACCTGGGCATGCTGACCAGCAAGCTGAGCGCGGAGGACCTGGAGAAGCTCAGCAACGGCATCGACATCTCGCTCTTGTTCAGCGGCATGTGGCCCTACCTGGTGCTGGCCTTCGTGGTGTTCTTCTACTGTCTGGGCGCGCTGTACGACGAACGCAAGGACCGCAGCGTGCTGTTCTGGAAGTCACTGCCGCTGTCGGACACCGAGACGGTGCTGTCCAAGGTCGCCAGCGCCGTGCTCGTGGCACCGCTCATCGCCGGGATCGTGGGATTGGCGACGATGTTCGGGTTCCTGCTGATGATCAGCGTCGTGGTCCTGATACATGGCGGCAACCCCTTCACCCTGCTGTGGGGCCCGGCGCACATGTTCACCCTGGTCTCGAGCCACTTCACCTGGATCCCGGTGTACCTGCTCTGGGCGCTGCCGACGGTCGGCTGGCTGATGCTCTGCTCGGTCTGGGCCCGCAGCAAGCCGTTCCTCTGGGCGATCATGGTGCCGGTCTTCGCGGGCGTCTTCATCACCTGGTTCGACGTCATGAAGCTGTTCGACATGTCGAGCGAGTGGTTCTGGAGCAATGTCGTCGGCCGCCTGCTGCTGGGCACCGTGCCAGGCGCCCACATGTTCTACCGCGCCGGTGCCGGCGAGCTGGACACCGACGGCGGGATGCAGGCGCTGTTGCACGAGGCCTCGATGGGCGGCCTGCTCGACACGCTCAAGATGCCCGACCTGTGGATCGGCGCGGTCGTCGGCGCCGCCATGATCTTCGTTGCCATCCGCCTGCGCCGCTGGCGCGACGAAGGCTGAACCCTCCGCCTGCCGGGCCATGGCCCGGCAGGCCGCGAACCAGGAGTTTCGACATGACATCCCATGCACACAGCCCTTCCCGGAAGGCCCTGCCCGCCCTGGTCCTGCTGCTGGGCACCCTGCCCTGGCTCAGCGCCTGCGGCGGACCCGAGAGCCAGGCCGGCAAGGCCACGAACGCCACGACGCAGGCCAGCACCGTACTGGAAAGCAAGTCCCGCGAAGTCGGCGCCAAGGTGCGCGAGAAGATGGCGGCCGAGGACATCGGCGTGGACAGCGATCGTGCCGGCGTGCCCGACGCGAAGATCACGCCGGAGGGCGACTTCCTGATCGACGGCAAGCAGGTGGCCGTCAACGACGAGCAGCGGGCGTTGCTGGTCAAGTACCGCCAGCACATCACCGAAGTCGCGGCCTCCGGCGCCGAGATCGGCATCGAGAGCGCCTCGGTGGCGACCCAGGCGGTCGGTGTGGCGATCGCCAGCATCTTCAGTGGCGAAAGCACCGAGGACCTGGGCGACCGCATCGAGGCCGACGTCGAGAAGAAGATCCGCGGCTCGGTGGCCGGCCTGTGCCGGCAGCTGCCGGCGCTGATGGAGACCCAGCAGGCCCTGGTGGCCGCCCTGCCGGAGTTCGAACCCTACGCCGACATGGATCGTTCCGACTTCGACGACTGCATGGGCGACCTCCCGGTGGCCGATGCCGAAGCGGCGCCGCCCGCCAACGAGGCCGCGGAAGCCGAAGCCGCCCCACGCCAGTAACCCCGGGAGCCTGCGCCGGCGGCCTCGCGACGCGCGTGCCGCCGGCGTTCTCGTTCCCCGGCGGATCAGACCGCCATGCGCGCCTGCTCGACGTCGTCGCAGGGCCGGCCCTTGATGTCGGCGCACTGCAGGCGATCGGTCTCGACCAGGGCGGGTGCCTTCTCCGCCAGGTAGTCGATGAAGACCCGCACCGCCGGCAGCAGGCCGCGACGCGAGGCGAACACGGCGTGGAAGATGCCCTGCGACAGCCGCCAGTCCGGCAATACGACCTCCAGCTCCCCGGCGCGCACCGCCTCGGAGCAAATCGTCTCGGGCAGCATGGTGACGCCCACGCCCTGCTTGGCGAGCGCCATCAGCATCGGGAAATCGAATCCGGCCACGCGCGGCTTCAGGTCCACCCGGCGCACCTCGCCGTCGGGACCGTGGAGCTCCCAGCGCTGGCGCGATTCGTCCTCGTGCATGCTCAAGGTGACGTGCTCGGCCAGCGACTCGGGTGAGTCCGGGCGACCCATCTTGCGCAGGTAGGAGGGGCTGGCGACCAGCAGTTCCTGGATCTGCCCGAAGCTGCGCATGATGAGGCTGCCGTCGTCGTCCAGGCGCGCGCGCACCCGCAAGGCGACGTCGATGCCTTCGTTGATGATGTCCACCCGGCGATTGCTGACGTGCAACTGCACGCGCACCTTCGGGTACAGGGCGAGGAAGTCCGGCAGCAGCTTGGGCATCTGTTGCTGGGCCATGCTCACCGGCACGCTGACCCGGATCAGCCCGCGCGGCTCGGCGCTGAGGCGGTCGACCGCCTCGCGCGCGGCCTGGGCTTCGGCCAGCATCGCCTGCGCATGGCGATAGACGCTGGTACCCACGTCGGTGACCGCGAAGCGGCGCGTCGAACGCTGCAGGAGGCGCACGCCCATGTCGGCCTCGAGCTGGCTGATGCGTCGGCTCAGGCGCGACTTGGGGATGCCCAGGGCGCGCTCGGCGGCCGCGAACCCCGAGTGCTCCACGACCATCGCGAAGTAGTAGAGGTCATTGAGGTCGTGCATGGCATGCATTCCATATTCAGAACGATCAGTGACATTTACCTATATTTATCCCGAATACGCAACACCCTAGATTGGCCTCACGCCGGCATGCCGCCGACACCCCACGAGAGGCCCGCCATGAAACTGCTCCATATCGATTCAAGCGCCCTGGGCGCCCAGTCCGTCACCCGCGAACTGTCGGCCGCGATCACCGCCCGCTGGCGCGACGCCCTCCCCGCCCTGCAGGTGGAGTACCGCGACCTCGACGCCCAGCCGTTGCCGCACCTGACCGGCGCCTCGCTGTCCGGCGACGACGCCGCCGGCAACGCCGAAGCCGACAAGGCGATGGCCCAGTTCCTGGCCGCCGACGTGATCGTGATCGGCGCGCCGATGTACAACTTCAGCGTGCCGTCCACCCTCAAGGCCTGGATCGATCGCATCGCGGTCGCCGGCAAGACCTTCCGCTACACCGAGAACGGCCCGGAAGGCCTGGCCGGCGGCAAGAAGGTGATCGTCGCCAGCGGTCGCGGCGGCATCCACACCGATGCCCCGAGCGACTTCCAGGAGGCCTACCTGCGCCAGGTGCTGGGCTTCCTCGGGATCGACGACATCGAGTTCGTGCGCGCCGAGGGCGTGGCCTATTCGCCGCAGCATCGCAGCGAGGCCCTCGCCCAGGCGCACCGTTCGATCCCCCAGCCGGTGCTGCTGCGCAAGGCCGCCTGAGCCAGGCACGCGGCGGCGACGCCGCGTTGCCTCGCGTCCCGGCATGGATGCGTCCGCGCTATGCTCCCACAAAACGGGGCTTGGACATGGACGCATCCCGGGAAATCACCCGCCTGCTGCAACGCCACCACCAGGGCGATCGCGACGCCTTCGATCGCATGGTGCCGCTGGTCTACGAGCGCATGCGCGGCATCGCCCGCGGGCAGATCGCGCGGGCCGGTCGCCGGGGCCAGACCCTGGACACCACCGCCCTGGTACAGGAGGCCTACCTGCAGCTGGTCGAGGTCGATGGCGTCGACTGGCAGGACCGCGGCCACTTCTTCGCCATCTGCGCGCGCGCGATGCGCCGCATCCTGGTCGACGACGCGCGTCGCCGGCACGCCGCCAAGCGCGGCGGCGATGCGGTGCCAGTGACCCTGGACGCGGAGGTGCTGGCCGCCGACAGCGCATCGGAACAGGTGCTGGCGATCAACGACGCGCTCAACGGGCTGGAGGCCTTCAACGAGCGCCTGGCGCGCGTGGTGGAGTGCCGCTACTTCGCCGGCATGACCGAGGAAGAGACCGCACGGGCACTGGATTCCTCGCTGCGCACGGTCCAGCGCGACTGGATGCGCGCGCGGGCCTGGCTGCTCAAGGCACTGGCCGAGGGGTGACGGGCACGTGGCCGGACCCGATCCCCGCGCACGCGTCGATGCCTTGTTCGAACAGGCGCTCGACCTGGACGACGCGGATCGCGAAGCCTTCCTCGAACGGGTATCCGCGGGCCAGCCCGCGCTGCGGGAAGAGCTGGAGGCGCTGCTCGCCCTCGCCTCGCGTGAATCACCGCTGCTCGACCGCGCCCCGCCCTGGGCGCCGTCTTCCCCGGACGGATGGGACGGAGTGCACGCCGGGCTCGAGCGGGACGGGACCGGCACGGAAGGCACGGAAGACCTCGAAGAAGACGACCCCGTGGGGCGCCGGATCGGCGCATGGCGCGTGCTGCGGCGCCTCGGCACGGGCGGCATGGGCACCGTCTACCTGGCCGAACGCAGCGGCGACGGTTTCCGCCAGCTGGGCGCGCTCAAGCGCCTGCGGCTGGACGCCGGTCCGGGCGACTTCCTGCGCCGCTTCGCGCAGGAGCGGCAGATCCTCGCCTCGCTGAACCATCCCGGCATCGCACGCTTGCTGGACGGGGGCCGCGACCCCGAAAGCGGTCCCTTCCTGGTCATGGAGTACGTGGAAGGCGAGGCCCTGGACCACCATTGCGATGGCGCCCGCCTCGACGTCGAGCGGAGGTTGGCGCTGTTCGCGAACGTCTGCGATGCGGTGGCCCATGCCCACCGGCACCTCATCGTCCACCGCGACATCAAGCCGTCCAACATCGTCGTCACCGCCGATGGAGAGGTGAAGCTGCTCGACTTCGGCATCGCCAAGGTGCTGGGTGCGGCCGACGTGCCGGGCACCCCGACAACCCGCACGATGACGCGCGTGTTCACCCCCGAGTACGCGGCGCCGGAACAGGTCACCGGGCAGCCCGCGACGACCACGACGGACGTCTACCAGCTGGGCCTGCTTCTCTATGAGCTCCTGTGCGGCCGCCGCGCCCAGGCTCCGCGCCTCGATTCCGCCGTCGCGCTGGAACGCAGCATCTGCCAGGAGGCGCCGCTCCGTCCCAGCCTCGCGCTCGGCGACGACGCCGACATCGCCGATGCCCGCCGCACCACGCCGGCCGCCCTTCGCCGCCGACTGCGCGGCGACCTCGACACCATCGTGCTCAAGGCGCTCCGCAAATCCCCGGAGCGACGGTACGAGTCGGTGGACGCGCTGGTCCAGGACCTCGCGCGCTGGCGCCAGCGCCGGCCCATCCGTGCACGTCCGGAACGCCTCCTCTATCGCACCGGCAAGTTCCTGCGGCGCCATCCCGTGGGGGTGGCCGCGTCGATCTCGCTTCTGGGACTGCTGGTCGCCTACGCGGCCACCGTCACCCACCAGGCACACCTGATCGCGCGCGAGCGCGACCGGGCGCAGAGCGAGGCGACCAAGGCCCGGCAAGTGCAGGCGCTGGTGCTGCAGCTGTTCGAAGGCGCCGACCCCGAGCGTTCGGGCGGTGCGCAGCTGAGCGCGCGCGAACTCCTCGACCGCGGCTGGGCGGGCATCGAGCGCGAGCTGGGCGGGCAGCCCGAAGTGCGGGCCGAACTGCTCGACACCGTTGGCGAAGCCTATCGGCAACTCGGGCTCTACGATCGCGCCGGCCCGCTGTTCGACGACGGCCTGGCCACCACCCGTCCCCTGGCAGGCGAACGTCCGTTGCTGCTGGCCCGCGCCCTGCGGAGCCGGGGCCGGCTGCTGAGCGACGAAGGCCACTACGATGAAGCCGACGCCGCACTCCGGGACGCGCTGGCGCGCTTCCGCGCCGTGGAAGGCGACGCCGGGGCCGAGGTCGCGACCACGCTCTCCGACCTCGGCCAGGCGCGCTTCCGCGCCAGTGACCTGGGTGCCGCGGAACGCCTCCACCGCGATGCGCTGGCCATGCGCCGGCGCCTCTTCGGCGAGGAACACGTCGACGTCGCCAGCAGCCTGGACCACCTCGGCACGGTGCTGCGCCACCAGGGCGACTATGCCGGCGCGGAGCCGCTGCTCAGCCAGGCGCTGGCCCTGCGCCGCCGCCTGTTGCCGGCGACCCATCCGCATCTTGCGCGAAGCCTGTCGAACCTCGCGGTGACCCGGGTCAACCTCGGCGAGTACGACTCGGCCGAGGCGCTCTATCGCGAAGCCCGGTTGTCGATGGCGCGCTCGCGCGGCGCGCGGCATCCGTCAGTGGCGATGGTCATGAACAACCTGGCCATGCTCATGCAGGCGCAACGCCGTTTCGACGAAGCCGAATCCCTGCTGCGCGAGTCGCTGGAGATCCGTCGCGAGGCCCTGGGCCCGCGCCATCCCGAAGTCGCGATGAACCTCAACGACCTCGGCCTGGCCCTGGCCGAGAGCGGCGATCCCGAGGCGGCGGTGGCGTACTACCGGCAGGCGCTGGCCGCCTATCCGGACGGCCACCCGTGGCGCGCGGCCACCGTGTTCAACCTGGGGATGCTGGAGGAGAAACGCGGCCGGTTCGCGGCAGCCGAGGCGCTCTACCGCGAGGCACTGGCCGCTCAAAGCAGCGACTACGGCGAAGATCACGAACGCGTCGGCATCGACCTCAACCGGATCGGCATCGTGCTGCACCGGCAGGGCCGGCTCGACGAAGCGGAACGCTACATGCGGCAGGCGCTGGCGATCTTCCGCAAGCGCCTGCCCGACGGCCAGCCCCGGCTGGCCTTGGTCCTGGTGCCGCTGGGCGAGCTGATGCTCGACCAGGGCAATGCAGCCGAGGCGCTGCCGCTGCTCCAGGAAGCATGGCAGGTGCGGCAAGCCGCCTTCGGCGACGCGGACGCGCGCACCGTCGAGGCCGCAGCGGCGCTGCGCCGTGCACAGGGCCTCACGCGCGGCTGACGGCCGAGCCGCCGCAACGCGCGCCCATCGCGCTCAGCGACAATCGCCCTTGACGGTGACCCGGACACGCCGGAGGTTGTTGGCTTCGTTGGTCTCGGCCACCGTCGCGCCGTCGTCGACCGCGACATACAGCATGGCCGTGCCCGGCGCGAGCAGCAGGTGCCCGTCGGAGTTGACCATCGCGCCCGCCATCAGGCCGGTCACCGGATCGGTGGCCAGTACCGGTCCGGCGACGGCATCTCGATGGATGCGGTTGGTGAACGCGCCGGCACCCGCCGCGCCGTCGTTGCGGGTGGTGAACTTGTAGCGGAACACGCAGCGACCGCGCTTGAACTGCACCGCGTCGCTCGCCGGCACCGTCGCGGCCGTGCCCCAGGGTATCGCGCTGTTGCCGAGCTGGAAGGCATCCACCAGCAGCAGGTCGACCGCGCCCACCGGGGCGAACTGCGCCTGTCGGCCCTGGCCGGGCCCGCCCGGATCGCCGTCCTGCTGCGGACCGGGCTTCGGCGCCGCGATCGTGCCCTGCGCTGGCATCGCGTCCACGGGGTCGACGGTGGGTTCGCGGGTCTCGGGCGTGCGCTGCTGGGCCGCCAACGGCTGCATCGCGGCGCCCGAGAGCATCAGCGCCAGCACGCTGGCGTGGGCCAGCCGCGTCGTGTTCGGGGTCGATCTGGACATCGTGTCCTCTCCTGTCTTGGCCATGCGCGGTGCCTTCCACCGCGCTTCATGGGTCCTATCGGACAACACGGGAAAAACCCGCCACCCGTGCCATGCCCCGGCTCCTGCGGGCCCGCCGCGCAGGCGGAACTCGCTGCGCGCGACGGGAGTGGCGGGATTCGGCCGCGAATGCCGACTACCCGGTCGAGCGCATCGAAATCCCGGTGCGCACAGACCCACACCGGAGACCCGACATGCACCT